>CALBTS010000396.1 GCA_937968035.1 uncultured Methanomethylovorans sp. | reverse complement strand
GGTGTACGCCATTACAAAGGCATACCCATTGTTTATCTGATGTTCAAGACAAGTGATTTCTCTCGGATAATGTCGGAATATAAGGGTAATGCCATGCGCCTGTGCGATAAAGTGAAGACCGAAGCTTTTTCTTTGATAGGACTTGATTCACTGAAATATGAGAGTATGGGCAATGGACAGGAGTATACCCATTATCTCAATCTTTCCTATGCCATCTCTGAGTTCGTGCTGGAACTGGTCACTATCAAGGCCAAGCGTTCGAAGGATTTCACTGATAAGGCAATATCCGAGTTTGCAGCTTCTCTTATGCCCAGCATGCATGTATATCTGCATTGTCATGAATTTGGTGTGTTCTACGCGTTAGCACGTCTTGAGAAACTAGGTATATCTGTAAATTCTGTGGCCACCTATCATGCAACCATACCAGGAAGAGCATCCGGGCACAAGTCTTTACAGAAGATACTGGATAACGATGGTAGCTGGGACCCAAAGGTCCCGGAGAACATGGCAAGGCTTGAAGCCCTTTCTTCATATGCCGATGTGGTGACTGCAGTAGGCGATTCCACACGTAAGGAAGTCAAATTGTTCTATGGGATCGATTCCATAGTTGTGCGTAACGGTATCGATGATAATGGAATGGGCATTTCACTGGAAAAGAAGAAGAACTGCCGCGAGAAGATACAGACCTTCCTTTCAGATACTATTCAGAAGGTGTATGGGGGCGTGCCTATTCCTTCAAAGAGGATACTTCCGATTTTCTCTATATCCCGTATCGAGATCGAGAACAAAGGCTATCCTGACCTGCTGGATTCCCTTATGCTGCTGGATAGAATGGTGAACCTGCAGATAGTCGCCGGGCAGCAGGATGAAGATATCCGTGTGGTGTGCTTCATTATAGCAGCACACGGTCCAAAGTCAAATGTTCCGGAAGGGTTCCCTCTCAATCTTCCGGATGACATTTTACTGGGTGAGGAATTAAGGCTTCAGAGAATGATCAAGGAGAGGAAGCTCGAGCCTGCGCAGCTCATCACTGGAAGAAGGCGTGTGACCGCCGTGCTGTACCCTCAGTGGATATCGAGCCACGATGGCGGTCTTAATATGAACGCCGATGAACTGATGTCGGGCTGCATTGCAGGTATTTTCCCCTCAAGATATGAACCTTTCCTGCTGACAGGCCTGGAAGCAGGAAAAGAGGCTACTCCAAGTATAGTCAGCAAGGTATGCGGGTTCAGCGATGCCCTTGCCAGTATCAAGCGTCTCGTGATGGGTATGGGCGGAGTGATAGTTGTGGACAACATAGATCTCCCATATAATGAGACCATAACTGATTATGCTCTTGCCATGGATTATTTCCTGGATACCTATGTTGATGATAAGGTCAAGTACAGTCTTCTCTGTCAGGAGGCTAATCTGCTCGCAAAGGAAATGAACTGGCTGGGTCCTGTAAAGGAATACTACGAGCTTCTGACGGGTGTATGCATAGTCCAGGAAGAAGAGGAAAAATAATTGGATCTATTATCCCATTGATCAGGAGAATTATAAGTGTCTGAGATACGCAAACACTATTTCCTTGAAGATTATTGCATAGTGGCTGCCGATAGAGGTAAACGTCCCTCTGATTTTTCTTCTTCCCCGGAGGTCCAGAATGCTACAAGTTGTGTGTTCTGTGCAGGAAAAGAGGATAAGACCCCACCTGCCCAGGCAGTATATAAGAATGGGCAGATCCTGCGCGATAGCAAAGAGGATCTTATTAGGGAATGGCAGGTCCGTTGCATACCTAATTTATACCCTGCCCTCAGTCCCGGGGGCATTGATGCTCCATATGCATCAGGCTATGGTTTTCATGAAGTGATCATAGAAACACCCAGGCATGATAGAAGATTGACGAATTTCACTGCGGAAGAAATGGACCTTCTCATGGAAGCCTACAGGGACCGTGTCATGCACTACTGGGCCCAGTCAGAGATAAAGTTCGTATCTCTGTTCAAGAATTGGGGAAAGCAGGCGGGTGCATCCCTGGAGCACACACATTCCCAGCTCATAGCATTGCCTTTGATACCTCCTTCCCTTAAAAAGGAATTAGATGTGATCCATGCGCAGGATAACTGTCCTTACTGCAGGATCGTACGCCTGGAATCTTCAAATGCACGCTCTATTTATGAGAATGCACATTTCATAGCCTTTGCTCCTTATTTTTCGCAGGTTCCTTTCGAGATCTGGTTCATTCCTAAGGCACATGTCAGTCATCTTGGGGCAATGTCAGATGAGATGTTGCATTCTCTGGGCGCTGCGATCCGCCATGTTCTTTCCGGGCTGGAGACGGTACTCGCATCTCCTGCTTATAATTACATGTTCTTCCAGCTGCTGCAAGACGATTCATATCATTTGAATCTCAGGCTCCAACCTGTGACCAGCAAGATGGCGGGTTTTGAGAAGAACACTGATATCTTCATAAACACGATGCCTCCGGAAAAGGCTGCAGAGTATTTGAACAATGGGATTTCTGAACAGAAGGTACATTGAATCTTGAACTGTGGGGTATATAAAATGAAAAAATTAAGGATCGGTATGTTCTCGTGGGAAAGCTTGCACTCGGTAAAAGTGGGTGGCGTAGCTCCCCATGTTTCCGAGCTATCTGAAGTGCTTGCTTCCAAAGGACATGAGGTGCATATATTCACCCGTAACCGAGGGCTTGAACCACATGCGCTCATAAATGGTGTGCATTACCATCGTGTGGACCACGACCAGTCGGGAGGGGTTGTTAATCAGATGGACAGGATGTGTGATTCCATGTACTGGATGTTCCTGGAGGTGGTAGATCGCTTTGGTCAGTTCGATATTCTTCATGGACATGACTGGCATCCTGTGAACGTACTATGCAAGCTTAAGGCCGAAAAAGGCCTTCCATTCCTGCTTACTTATCACAGTACCGAATGGGGTCGCAACGGTAACGTACATGGCAACTGGTCGGAGGCTAAAACCATATCACATCGGGAATGGCTGGCCGGTTATGAGTCAGCTGAGGTCATAATCACTTCCGAGGTGCTGAAGAAGGAGGTACAGTTCCTGTATCATATTCCTGATCACAAGATATCCCTGGTACCCAACGGGATTTTCCTGGATAAGATACGTAAGGATGTGGATCCGGGTGAAGTAAAGAAGCGGTTCGGTATCCATCCGCTGGCGCCTGTTGTTCTGTTCATCGGGCGCATGAGCTACCAGAAAGGGCCTGATATGCTTGTTAAGGCTATAGGAAAGGTATTGTCTCACCGCTGGGATGCACAGTTCGTGCTTATAGGAGAGGGAGAGATGCGGGCTCATTGTGAATACCTTGCACGTTCAATGGGTGTGAAACATGCATCTCATTTCCTTGGCTATGCATCGGATGAGGTTTCCAGGGATTGGTACAATGCTGCAAACATCGTATGTATGCCAAGCCGTAACGAGCCCTTTGGGATCGTGGTGCTCGAAGCATGGGATGCCGGCAAGACCGTGGTTGCTACTGATGCTGTAAAACTTATCGATAACTTCAAAAATGGAGTTACAGTTTACCAAAATCCGGATTCTATAGCATGGGGAATAAATTATGTGCTGGATGGTCTGGGTAAGGCAGGCTTTGGTGAGGAAGGCCGCAGACTTATAGAAGAAGTATATAACTGGAATGAAGTGGCAGATTCCACACTGAAGGTCTATGATAAAGCACTGAAGGATAATGAACAGGGTAGATGATAGCCATCTACTCATATCCTCTTTTCACAGAAGGGCCTCTGTAGATCCTTTTTTCATAATCGCCATATCCCCTGTGTTTGGCTCTGACCTTTTTATGTATCTGTTTTTCAAGAAGTTCTTCCACATCATCCCATTCTGCTTGGTCTGCTCTCAAATTTTCCATCATATCACTCTGATGAACGGGTTATGATGTATGAATTCCACATCCAGTCCCAGCAGGTCTGCCAGACGCGGGCAAAGCTCTTCCATGCCCGGATTCTCTGTAGCGTAGTGGGTGGCATCGATAAGTGCAAGTTCTCCGCGAGAGCGTATCACATCATGTTTCAGTTCCGAAGAAACGTACGCTTCAACACCATGCTCCTTTGCGATCCCAAGGTACTCATTTCTAAAACCACTGCCTCCAAAGACCATTACACGTTTTATATCATCCCTTTCTCCCACATATTGCACATGAGTGTTCAGGCTTTTTGCCACATGGTTTGCCAGCGTTTCCGTAGAACACACCGGCACTTCACCTATCTTTCCCATGTCCAGTTCCTGTACATTGCTAAGTCCCAGCCTTTTTGCGAGTACGTCGTTTATTCCACCTTTAGCTCTGTCAAAGTTCGTATGCATTGAATATAGAGAGATCCTGTTGTCCAGGGCTATTTGCAGACTGATGGCAAGAGTTCTGGAAATGGAATTCACCGGATCAAAAATAAGGGTGTGATGGGTTATCAAGAGGTCTGCATTGATCTCAGCTGCCCTGTTAAGTACATAGTCCGTGGGGTCTAAAGCAACTGCTATCTTTTTAACATCATTGTCAAGATCAAGATTAAGGCCAATTCTGTTAATATCAAAATCAGCGGCAAGCTCAGGTGGAGCTATCTTTTCCAGTACCGGGATGATATTAGATAGATGCATGAAAAACCTTTGTTCTCAATTCATAAGAATCTATCGCAATAAAATAGATATGGATCGCTTGAGGTTTCAAAAGAGACCTCCGGCACAATTTCATCGAAGGATTAAAATATAATTAAATATATTATTTATCCGAGGTTTACTTATGAGAATAGAAAGTGGGATAGATGGCCTGGATGAGATTCTACAGGGAGGACTTCTCCCGGAACGTGTATATCTGTTAAGTGGGCCACCCGGAGGTGGCAAGACCACTTTTGGTGTGCAGTTCCTTGCAAAAGGTGCTTTGCAGGGAGATGTAGGATTGTATGTTACCCTACTTGAGTGTCCCCAGAACATCATAAACGATATGTCTAATTATTCTTTTAATGTCATACCACTTATAAAAGTGAAGAAACTATTGTTTGCAGATCTGGGACCCCGTATGGAATATGGGTACATGGATGAACTGAAGGATATCATTCAGCCCCATGAAGGAATAGAAGGCGTTTCCAACGAGCATGAGGCTCCGTCACCTGCGACGGTATTTAAGGAACTGGCGGCTTATGTGGCAGAGTACAATGTCAAAAGGCTGGTCATTGATTCCATGACAGCCATACGTTTTGCAACACACGATCCTGCACTGCAGGAAAAGGAGATGACCAGATTCATAAGGAATCTCAAAAAACTGGGCTGTACCACTATAATTATTGGGGAGCTCACTGACCCTACTGCATATACTACTGAACAGTTCGCATCCCATGGAGTGATCTTCCTGCACAATTTCCTTTATGAAAAGCAGATGACACGTGCTATCCAGATCATAAAGATGCGGGGTACAAAACATGACTGCAATATGCACAAAGTTCAGTTCACTGAACGTGGGCTGCAGGTAGAAGGTCTTCTGCAATAAGGAAGTGATCTCGGGTGCGGCTTTTCAAGAAGGTGGAAACAAAAAGAAAGCTCAGCGACTCAGAAAAAGCTGAACTCGAAAAAAGAGCTTATGATCTTGGCTTTGATGTAGGTTACTATAAGCATTCAGAACTTGGCTGGGTCAGTGAGCGCTACGCTGCACTGGAATCGGTTGCAAAGGATGCAGGTCTTCTGGAAATTGTCAGTGATAACTATAAAAGAGGAAAGGAAGCAGGTGCCAAGAACAGAGAAAGGAATATGAAACTTGGCCTGAGCAAGAAAGCGAAGGATCAGGGAAAACATGTCTCTGGATCTCTTTATGATATTTCCTCAGAGGAAAAGGACCGCATTGGTTTAAGATCAGGCTTCAAGTCCTTTCAGGGCGACAATGCGCATCTCTACGGCATGCTCCAGCATCCTGATATAACGGATATGCCTTCCCTGACAGAGATCCCCAGGGCAGTGGAACGACCTCAAATGATCAATGGTTTCAGGCTGCTAGTTCCAAAGCAATGAAGCAATCCGATAATTTCACTCTGATATAAGATATGGAATACACACTGACAGTACGACCTTGTTGACCGAATGAACAGGAATAGACATGATCTCCAGAAACAAAGGTTCTGATACAGTTCGCCGTAATTCTGCAGAGAATGAGTTCGATATTTCTTTTGTTACTCGCTCTATGAACTTTCAGGATCCTGCTATTGAGATCTTGTATGCATTTATGGATGCTGTTCCTTCTATGCTACTTGTTCTTGACACTGATCAGATGATATCGTTTGTGAATGAATGTTTTTGTAAGAGTCTGGGATTCACAAAAAAGGAGCTCATTGGTCGTATATGGTACGATAGATTGATATCCTCAGACAAAAGATATGAAGCCAGTAAAATATTTACCAAGCCTGCTGATGTCAAAGATCGTCACGATATTGAAATACCCATAGTTGATGAGCATGCAGAGGAACACCCTGCGATCCTAAAGGCCGGATACCTTAATGACAGGAACGGGAATATTTCCAGGATCATAGTACAGATCGAGATGATCAATTCAATATCAGATCAATATACAAAAATCACAGCTGATGATAAATATCGCGTTCTTGTGGAAAATTCAGCGGATGTCATCCTTTCAACGGATCCAGCGGGCGTGATCACCTACATTAGTCCTTCTGTCACTACATACGGCTTCACTCCCGACGAACTTCTCCTTAAAGAATTATCAGATCTATTTTTTTATGAAGATCAACATAAGATCGTTCGCTCTCTGTCCATTACTCTTAATAATTCCGGACAGAGCCGGGTACAAGGTCGTCTTAAGGACCCAAACGGGAAAATATATTGGGTAGAACTGTATGCACAAGCATTTTTCGATAAAGATGGTCATGTTAAAGGGATAATAGCTACTATAAGGGACATTGGAGACAGGAAAGCTAATCTCAATGCCTTGGAGATGGCCAGTGACATGTTCATATCCCAGGCGCGCTCAGCTTCTGATGCGATCATTTTTTCCGATTCCGCAGGTAATATCATATTCTGGAACAAGGGTGCTGAGAACCTTTTCTTCTATACGGTCGAGGAAGCAATGGGAATGCATATTTCCATGATCATGCCACGAAGGTACCGGCATATCCATCAGGGATGGGATGTAGTTGTTTCGACCGGCCGTTCCTGGGTAATGGGAAACACTATCGAACTTTACGGCCTGAAAAGGGATGGAACAGAATTTCCTATTGAGATCTCACACTCTACATGGAAGAAAGATGGAGCTTTGTTCTTTAGTGTGAATATCCGGGATATCACACAGCGTGTTCTCAATGAAAAGGAAATGCGCGAAGCTAAGGACAAGTATCGCATGATATTCGAGAAATCACCTTTGGGTATTATCCATTTTGATACCTATGGAGTGATCACACAGTGTAACAAAAGTTTCGTGGATATAGTAGGTGTCGAAGAAGCAAATATAATTGGCAATATCATTGGTCTCGATCTGCTTAAATCCGATACAAGTGAAGAGATAAAAAAATGTGTTACAGCAGTGCTTTCAGGCGAACCGGATAATTATTCCGGAAGTTCCTTTTCATTCATAGGTGCCACAGATACCCCCATAAGGGCCAGCTTCGTTCCGGTGATCACTGAAGATAAAGCGATCGCTGGGGGCATATGCATTGTTGAGGACATAACCGAAAGTAAAAAGGCAAGAGAGGCACTTATACATGCCAAGAACGTAGCTGAAGAGGCCAGCAGAACTAAAAGTGAGTTCCTTTCCAATGTCACTCATGAACTCAGAACACCTCTGAATGCGATCATGGGATTTTCGGACCTTTTACAGGAAAGTATCGAGGATAAGCTGAATGATAACCAGCGTAAATATCTCAATAATATAATAGCAGGGGGTAAAGACCTGCTAGACGTTATAAATAACATTCTTGATGTATCAAATATTGAAGCCGGAAAAACAAATCTTGAACTTGAGGACATTCATCTGGAAGGTCTCATACAGGATGTGATGACTGAAATGTCTTCCTTTGCCTCCAAAAAGAACATTGCACTGCAAATGGAACTTGACCCGCAGGTCAAGTCAATAAGAGTTGACAGGAATAAATTACAACAGATCCTCATCAATCTGGTGAGCAATGCTATCAAATTCGGGAAAGAGAAAGGCTTTGTCAAGATAAGGTCCAAGCAAATGCACGATACGTTGCATATTGAGGTCATTGATAATGGCATAGGTATCAGTACGGAGGATCAGCAAAGGTTATTCAAGCCTTTTATACAGTTAGACTCGTCCTCAACCCGTAAATATAAGGGAAATGGTATCGGACTTTATATAGTCAAGCAGTTCGTGGACCTGCATGGGGGAAATGTCTGGCTGGAGAGCGAGATCGGAAAAGGCAGTACCTTTACTTTTACCATTTCACTGAAACTTTAATTGCTTTG
>CALBTS010000395.1 GCA_937968035.1 uncultured Methanomethylovorans sp. | reverse complement strand
TATTGGACAACAGAGAAAAGGAAAAAATATCTGGACCAGGCTAAATTGATCTTGGATGAATTAAAATTTGGCAGCGACTTTTTGTCCAAGCGATTGAATGAAAAGATTCAGCTATATCAGTCTTATATTTGACAATGCGTGGATTAATGAAAAGTCTGGTGTGTTCATCCACCTAAAAAAAAGACGCTATCCCGCATGTAGTCCCCATGGCAGATTTTTATATGTCCCCTGATCAATCCCCTAACCGACATTGAGCAGGTACATTATAACTACTTAATATTATTACATAAAAAGAATCAACGCCATTGACTCACTGCCAATAATTTCAATATGTTAGAGAAACATCTGCTCAATGTCGGCCCTAAGAACGAAAGTACTCAATACCACGTCAATAAAGACTTGGCAGGTCTTAATACCGAACTGAACATCACCATGATAGATTGAAACATTAAGAGGCTTCTGGTATATAAGTAACTGAAAAAAGGGAGATTCAAATATCGCCTATATCACGTAATAGGGGTGCACAATTTTTACTTAAAACCTAAAACGTAACATTTATTTGTTTGGAATAAGAAAATGGCAAAATGCTCAATATGCAATTCACGGAAAGGCAAAAGAAAATGTTTAGTCTCTGACACCATGATTTGTAGTCTTTGTTGCGGGGCATCCCGCAGTGAGGATGCTTGTATGGGCTGCTCATACTATCAAAAGACAAAAAGAAAATACAATGAGGTGCCTAAATTCACAACCATACAAATGGAAAATGATACGCAGCTATCAGATTATTCGAATGTGATCGAAGGAGCATTATGTTCATATGATATGGAACTGAAAAACAAACTGCAAGATGGTGATGCGATAAAAATTTTGGAATTGCTGCTTGATAAATACCATTTTTCAGATACAAAAATTGAGACTAATGACCCTATGTTAATTTCTGGTTTTAAGTATCTCGACAAAGCAATTGAAAAAGATTTGTCCAAAATAGATCGAGAGACTCTGGTAAAAGTGTTGGCTGTTATCCGTTTTGTCGCAAATAGAAGAACAAAAATTGGAAGAGAGTACATGAGTATTATTCATCAATATGTGGGACAAAGGATTGATACAGGGGTGAGAGTATTGCCTAACTCATTTTAGTGCTTGATTATAATTTTTCAAACAACACCAACAGGATATGAAAAAAACATCCTTTCGGATCTTCAAGGAGCTTGGGATACTTTTCGTCAGTGGGGTTTGTACGACAAAGCGTTCTCGGCTGAGATTTAACACCAATACAGATAGACATGAAAGGGCAGAAACGGATGTTCGCAGCTAAAATACCAGAAAAAGATTGGAAATATTTAAGGAAAATTGAACCTGATATGCTTGCAACTCTTTGCGGCAGGATTAATGAACGATCAAAAACGATTCTATATGAAAAAGACAAATCAGAACATAAAAAATATTTGCAATTATATAAGCATATTAAACAATCTGACAAAGTAGTTGCAGACTGCTTCAATGACTGGCGGCGATCTAATATATGGCTCAAGATTCTATTACTGCGACAACACAATCTTTTAACAGATGAACATCTGGATCAAATGTCGGATCAGTGCAAGGCAATCCTTCAAACTCTATCCAAATTGGGCTATACATAAAAATGCTTCCTACTCATTGGGTGCCGAAGGAAGGATGATATAGTGCAAAAATTTGATCCAGAAATTAAGTATTCGAATCTTATTCGCTATGGCAGAATTTACAAAGAATAGACCTTTGATTGGTGTTGGGGTTATTGTCAAAAAGGATGGCAAGGTACTCCTTGGCAAACGCAAAAACGCACATGGTGATGGTACGTGGGCATTGCCTGGTGGTCATTTGGAGTTCAACGAGACGATCGAAGCCTGTGCAGAGAGAGAAGTTTTTGAGGAAACGGGACTTTATATCAAGAATGTTCGTTATGGTGCTTACACAAATGACATTTTTACCAATGAGCAAAAGCATTATGTAACACTTTTCGTCACGGCAGAGTTTCGTCATGGCAAACTTGAATTGAAAGAGCCTCATAAATGTGAGCAGTGGGATTGGTTCTCTTGGGATGACCTCCCAAAACCAAAATTTTTGCCTTTAGAAAATCTCCTAAAGCAAGGATTCGAGGTGTGAATTTTATGACAACGAGCGATCGGACTTAAAAAAATGAGAGTATTGTTTTGGTATTGTGAAAAGTTTTCCTGGAAACCGACCATAAAAACCTTAGAGGATTATCCTAATGCGGATGCAGATGAAAGACAAAATGTGGTTGTTACCTTCATTCATGTCGAACCGAAAGATATTCAAGATGGTGCGGGTGCTGAAACCAAACTTGTAAAAAATGTTAAATGGTTGGCTCGTAAATGGGATGTGAAAACAATCCTTCTCCATTCGTTTACGCACTTGGCTGAAGAAAAGGCAGAACCCGATGATGCCAAGGGAGTTCTTGACCGTGTACAGGGTAGACTTGAGACGGCAGGATATGAAGCATCGCAGACCGCATACGGTTATTTTAATGACTTGTCAATTGAAGCCAAGGGGCACCCTCTTGCCCAGATATTCAAAGAGTTTTGAACGGCAAATCTGATTTATTGCGAAAAGGATTCGAGTATGACGGGGAATGAAAGAATCGTTGGGAGTTTTAAAGGCTGTTTGCTTGGGGGAGCGGTAGGTGATGCCCTTGGCGCAAGTATCGAGTTTCAATCTTTAAGCCAGATACAATCTATCTTTGGGCAGCAAGGACTTACAGAATATGAACCTGCTTACGGTAGAAAAGGTGCAATTACCGATGACACTCAAATGAGCTTGTTCACTGCTGAGGGATTGATTCTTTCCCGGATAAGACCCGAATACAATCAAGGACAACAGGTTGTGCCGGCAATCTACCATGCCCTATTGAGATGGCTTTATACTCAAGATACACATCGTCAAAATGAGTTGATAAAAACCTTTGGTTCTTGTTCTATTGTTGATGGCATATTGTTAAGCCATAGAGAATTGTTCTCGCAACGGGCACCTGGAAATAGTTGTCTTTCCTCACTTCGTTCGGGAAATATGGGAACCATGTCAAACCCAATCAATGACAGTAAAGGGTGTGGTGGTGTTATGAGAAGCGCACCAGTTGGGCTTGTTTACAAAGACTCTGAAAAGGCTTTTCAAGTGGCTTCTGAATGCGCAGCGATAACACATGGTCATCCAACTGGATACTTGGCTGCTGGAACTTTATCCGCTCTCATTTCCAGGATCATATCAGGAGACTCTCTTTTGGATGCAATTGATAAATCCATCCTAATTTTGAAAACTGAAAAAAACAATAAAGAAACATTGGCGTCGATTGATAACGCATTGAATATGGTTGATAAACATGCTCCTGGACCTGATGTGATAGAGAATATTGGCGCAGGATGGGTGGCAGAAGAAGCTTTGGCTATCAGCATTTATTGTGCTTTAATAGCCAAAGATGATTTCAAAAAAGGAGTCTTGTTGTCAGTTAATCATTCCGGTGACAGTGATTCAACTGGTTCTATTACGGGAAATATTTTGGGTGCATTGTATGGAGTCGATATCCTCCCTGAAAATTGGGTGGCAAACCTTGAACTAAAAGATCTAATTGAAGAGATTGCAGGTGATCTGTTTGCTCAGTTCCAATGAATAAATAACTGTAGAAGGATAGCTAAATATGGATTGGGCAGTTGATTTTGACAATTTTGATGGTGAGCTCAAAAAATGGTTTCATCCAGGCTCAAACATGCTGCTAGATTTTCACGGGGACCCTGTCAATTCAGACCTTATTGTATTTTCTGATGGAAATCACAATATGGCCTTAAAAGAGACTCTGCAACAATTTAAAAGAGAAACCCCTGAAATGGAAGGCTTCTTTTATGTCACAACGCCCCCCGGACCAATTGTTCAATTGTTGAAAAACGGAAAACTTCAGATAGGGAATTTCATTTTATCCGTGAAACCGGATGTTTTTATCAGCCCTCCAAATGTGCTTGATAAGCTTGTAAAAGAAGGGCATATGGAAGCTCATATGCCGTTTGTGAAAAATCAGGGCAATGTACTTCTTGTTAAAAAAGGCAATCCTAAAAAGATCTCTTCAGTTGATGATCTCAAACAAAAAGATATAACTGTATTTTTATCAAACCCTGATACGGAAAAGGTAAGCTATAGAGGGTACATTGACACATTAAAGAATTTGTCCAAAGATGATGACCTAGCCGAACGGATAAATTTTCATTACGGGAATATGATCCATCACAGAGAAGCGCCGGAATTATAGTTCCGGTCATATGACTTGATACTTTGGCCAAAATCGTATAGTATAGT
>CALBTS010000394.1 GCA_937968035.1 uncultured Methanomethylovorans sp. | reverse complement strand
ATTGTAGTACATTCTTATTTGCGAAAAAACGTACATTGTTATTTGCCGTTTACAAATGATAACTAAAATAGGCAAAATTACCCAAAGAGTAAGTTTTATTGATTCTTGGGGAGTTAAAAATGTGTGAGCACTCCATGTCCTACCTCCCCCCAGACATCTGGACATAATCTTCAAACCATCCCCAACCTCCCCCTTTTCTCAGGTCATGTTAAGGTATCATTTCTGACCCCAGAAGAGACGATCTCCATGTGGGATATGGGATGGTGAGGGTCGTGGGAGGATCGGCGGACTGGGCCAACCAGAATAGGAAAACTTACATTTCTGTTTAAAGATGAATACTATCTGCAGCGAATTGGTGTCCATTCTCGTATTAATGATATCCACCATAAAGGACAATTGGCACAAGATTGATACTTGATCAGGAGACCAAAATACGATGAAACCCATAAAGTATCTACTCCTTACCATAATTCTCCTTCTAACTGCATGTGAAATAATTGACAAGGTCTGTCCTGATTGTATTCAGGTCGTCTGGCTTATTCCCTGTATTCTAATTGACTTTCCCCTGTCAAATTCCGAGTTTGTGAATTCAACTGGCTTGATTCTTGTTGTTAATGATTTAACTCTAAAACTATTACCATTGAAGATTATCAACCGCTTAGGTCCTGCAATAGTTTTAATCATTCTCTTTTTACTTACAGGTTGCGAGAAGAAGGGCGAACTGGTTAACAAAACCACAGATGCCCAGGTCATCGACTTTGTTACAGAAAAATGTTTTTGTTGCTGGGGTTGGGTCATAAAAGTTGGTACAGATACCATTAAAACCGAACAGATACCAACATTGACACCAACTGAGAACTTTGTGTTTCCTATTAATGCTCGAATAACAATTGGTGAAAAAACGATTGATTGTTCGGGAAGAATGGCTGATTATTACGAAATCAAAGAGTTCACCGAGATTAAATTATCAACACATTAGGTCATGAATAAATTAGCCCTGACCGCTTTAATGACCACATTTCTGGTTTGCGCCTGCAAAGAAGTGCCAGATAATCCTGAAGATGATCTGACAATTGGCCTGGAGGGATGGGAAATTTCAAAATCGACTTATGATTTTGACATCAACCCCAGAGATATGTATTTCGTTGACGAGAACATTGGCTTCGTTGTCGGATATAACGGCGATATTTATAAAACGACCGATGCGGGCACTACATGGCGAAAACAGAATTCGGGCACTACATTACATCTGCATTCGGTTTACTTTATTGATGAAAATGTGGGCTTTGTGTCAAGTAATGCAATGAGTGATTGCCTGGATGCAGATTGCGACAAAGGATGTGTGTTGTTGAAAACCATAAATGGCGGAGACACCTGGACGAAGACCTTCTTCCCTGATTACATCCGAATATTGTCATTGAAGTTTTTCGATCCCCTGAATGGAATTGCAATTATTCATAAAAAAGACATCCCAAATTCAAGGGATGAGTATGTTGCCACAACTTCTGACGGTGGTTCAAATTGGAATCTCCTTGACCTGGGAATAAAGCCTTACAGCAGTAGCCTTTATTTTGTTGATAATATTGCTTTTGTTGCAGGTGAAAACAATCAGATCTTTAAAAGCAAGGATTATGGTCGGACCTGGCAAACTATCTCAACCCAAATCGAATCAAATTATGATGTCAGAAACATCTATTTCTACAACGAGAATATCGGTTATATTGATGGCGTCTCACATATTTACAAAACAATTGATGGTGGTTTAAATTGGGAGGAAGCAAATTTCCCGTTCACATACTTTGGCACATTCCATTTTTCATCTGAAAATGAGGGTTTTAATATTCAAATCATTGCAGTATATGAAGGTGGCGAATTCCCTACCTTTAAAGGGAGCATATCATTTGAGACCCTCGATGGAGGCATTACCTGGACTAAATCTGAATTAATGAAATCTCTGTACCTGGGGCTGACATTCTTCCCACGAAACGATTTGGGATATGGTTTCAATTTTTCAGAGTTCAGCATTATTAAAAAGAAAGAATAACCACAACTAATCCTAGAACACACAAACACTGGCTTTATGAAAATCTTAAAAGTACTTATTGCCCTCACAATCCTCATTCAGTACTCATGTCAGAAAGATGATATATTTCCAATAACAGGTTATGAAGAGGTTACATTAAAAAATCTTACGGGATTTGATGGTTGCGGATTCGTTTTTCAGAAAACTGACGATAAATATCTTGAACCAAACAACATTAATGATTTCCTGCAAAACTATTCTGACGGAAAAAAGTACTGGATAAAATATAAAATTGATCCTGTCAATTCAGCCAGTATATGTCAGGTTGGTGATGTGATTAAAATTGTTGAGATCAAGGATCAGGTCAAATAATCACAACACTGGTAATAAAAGCACGGTAATTGAAACGGCTAACAGATCATCTGCAACGAAACCATTCGCTCATGTTACTAAGACAGCCTGATCCAATTAAATAATTAGCTAAATGTTATGAAAACCATCCTCGGTAAATCTCTGATAGTTACAATTTTTGTAGCTCTTCTGTCCGCCTGTGAGAAACCTAGTGTTATTGATGATACAGAGTTACTTTATCGTCTCATGACAAATTCGGTTGATACCCTTGTTTACAATTCCAGTAAGCATGTGATTGAGGCAGAACTTTACCGTGATTTTTTTCCTGGCAGTTCAATCCCCACAAAAAGACCTCTGATTGCCTCTGTGAGTCTGGTTAATCTGGATAGTGTACGAATTTCAACAGATCTTGACATTACCAAAATGTATTTAATACGAGATCCATTAATATGGGTCTCATCTCCTACTTCCACAAACAGTCAAAGCATCCCAGAATATAAGCTCAGCAAGCTTAGCAATGATGGCCCCGAATGGGACACCGATCAACTTGTCGATGTTGTTCTGGAGATTAGGAATTCGGTTAAAAGTGAAAACTACCTAATGATAGTCAGAGATATTACAATTGAAAGAATAGAGTAATAACATAACGCGCATTTACAACCAAATTTCTGAGTTTAATCTGGAAAATTTGAAGTATATATATATCATATTTATTACGGTTTTATTTGCGGTGTCAGGCTGCGATAGAGAAAAGATCGACCCCTTTGACTCAGCGAAAAGAGCCATTCTTGGAAAATGGGAAATAATTGAGTTGGGTAACTGGCCTGTTATGAATACATATCCAGCAAATGGTTATGATGAGTACTTGCCTGACGATACTGTCCGTTTTTTTGACTATGAATCGCAACAAGTCACCTCTCAAAGGAAGTACTGGATTGATTCCTTGTTACATGAAAGTATTACTAGAGAAGATGGATTTGAGCTGGTATTTGATTACGACTATGAGTTTTATGAAGACAAATTGCGGATAGATTCAAGAGCTTTTATGATTTATAATACAGCTATTTATAAACGACTTGAATAAGAGAAGTTTTATGTATATTCAGTACCAAACAATGTTCGTATGAAAAGAATCATAATCGCAGCCTTATTTCTATTCCTCACGATCAGCGCATATTGCGATGTTATCTACTATCCACCACAAAAATCCTTTCTTTCATATTCTGCTGAACTAATCTACAGTTTTGAGAAAGTAAACAAACCCAAAACGACTACCAGCCTGTGGGGTGGTTTTGGATGCGTTGGTTCATTCAATAATTTCACTGAGCCCGCAGTAGGTCTGGAAGTGGCAATTGAAAGGAGGCATTACTTTAAGGAGAACACTTTCAAACACTTCTTCATAAGTGGGTATCTGGGGGCTGCATATATGACAGATTTCAAGTACATCTCGGATTTCGGGATTGTCCCAGGGTTTAAACTGAATTATAAAGGCCAGCTTTCCCCTCAAACGGTGATAGAGCCTTATGTTAGTTTATCTGTTCCATTTACCTGGGAAACTGAAGATTTTGACAGTTATTTACCATTGCCTGTCATTACAGTAGGCATAAGGATAGGGCTGTGTAACCTTAAAACCAAATGAAAGGTAACCACACTAGAACTAGAAATCAAAGGGAAGTGCCCTCACGCTGGCAGTGTCTTAGTAAATTGACCCTTGTCATTGTGACCATTTCATTTTCATTGGATCTATCTGCCCAGGAGAAGCAATTCTACCAAAGGAATTTACCCGATTATGCAGAATATATTTCAAAGGAATATGGCATTATTTATAGCCACCCCGAAAGGTTTACGGATCTGGATAAATACTATGTTCTGTGGAAAGTTCGGGAAGAAAAAGATAAACATACAGGGGGATTATATGGTCCAGTATTTCAGTCCAAGGATAAAGGTTGTCTTTTAATGTATGCTGCTCTGCCACATTATGTTTCCGAGGAGGATGCCGAGTTATTCAGAACAACAGCTATGATAGAGCGGATATTGAATAAAGACACCTCGACTTCAGAATCATTGGGTTCACCTAAGCAAACTTACCCTAGAAGTCAAATTTCGGCAGAAATAAAGACCGCACTTGGCCTATATTACAGACATGGGCATCCATCAAACAATGACTCTGTAAAAATTGATCTAAATGATTATGTAACCATCATTTCAGGCAAAAAAGCTCATGAAATGTTCAATGCTGATACAATCTATATCTATGACCTACCGAGTGCTGATTCGGTTTATTTTTTTGACGGCTCATTAGAAAAGATGCGCAAGAGAAAGTACCCATATTGCACTGGCGTGTTTATTAGTAAAGACGGTAGAGCCACAATGTACTTTAAGTTCTTCTTTACAAAAAGATCCAAGAAAAAGGAGGAGAAATACATCAACATGCTAGATAAACAGGTTTGGTATGATGAAAATTTCAGACATGAATAAACCTCGATATGAAACAGAACAATATAGTATTTAAAGTGAGTCTCATATCTGGGTTAGCCTTAGTCATCGGTTGTGCCACTGCTAAATCAAATAAATCCGATGATGTAAAAGTTTCCCCACCAGCCCTGAGATTAGTAGAAATGACTCAGGATAGTACAGTTATTTTCTTCAGTCTTGAAGATGATACAGTTTTTATCGGCAAGAAATTTCCGCCAGAGGGCTATAAAATTGATGAGGGAACATTTTGGCCCACGAAGACAAATGTTAGTGAGACAAATGTAATCCGTGAAAGTATTAGATCAAGTATAGATACTTTAAGATATCATGACCTTGCTGCGAATAATGTATGGATGAGTTTAGCCTTCTATGTTGATTCGACTGGAACAATCCGTGAAGCTCAAATAAGGTTGAAGAGGCAGTTTGAAGGATTTTTCAATACCGACGATTTAATAAATATTTGTATGAGCGTAAAGGGTTTGAAGTATACCCTTCCACCAGAGTACAGTCATTTGCCATATGTCAAGTTTTCGTTCGGCTATAAGTTCAAATAGGCATCGGTTTTGCCTACTTTTTCTCTCGCTTAAGCCGTATGATTAATCCCGAAACTGGCCCAAAACTGGCGCGTAATAAAAAACCACTTACCCGAAATCCGTGTAAGTGGTTGACTTGCTTCGCTCCCCAGCTGGAGCATAAAATTTATTGCCGAAATTCGATGTGACCGAAAGCTCTTGGGGTACTTTAACTATCAAAAACCTGCCAAGTGATACAATTCAAAACACCTCCCAGTCTAGCCAATTCCTTAAGCTCTGAAATTTCAACAGGAACAACCTCAATTCCCAGCTTATGGAATGCCAAATCATTCATAAACTTGTCAAGTGGCAACTTTGAGACATCCTGACCGTAATATGGAGCAAGAATTTTATTTCCTAAGCGGAGAAAATTCATGTGATTTCCATAAGCACTCGCTATACCTTCCGTTTCCACATCTTCACATTCTCCATTTTCTAGCCTTATTATCGTATAATCATCCCCAAGATCCTGGCTTAGGTTCTTTGCGAGAATATTCATGAAAGTATGGTTTCTTGATCCAGGTGGATAAGCCCCTACAACTAGAACTTTTTCATCAATAAACCTCACCATGCCGTCCACATGACCAGTTTTATCTTTAGGTTCTATTGGGATGAAGATGATTTTGGAGAAACCGCAAAACACATGAAGTATTGGTTTCAGCTCATGCTCAAAATTATTTTCCTGATTATCAGCAATGAATTTGTTGCTAATAATTGCAGTACCAGCACCATTATGAGTGAGATTACCCATATCCCAAATGAACTCAACAAATCGTATACCTCCATATACCAGTTCAATCCCAAGTTTTTCTCCAAGCTTATCTTCATCCTTGATGTGGTCTCCGTACTTCTTTCCTACATAGCTGGGCCTGTACAGGAACTTCACGGGAACATTTACTCCGCATTCCTGTGAAATCAATGGGGCATAGTCTCTGATCCAAATGTCAAATAGATCAGGATAGACTTTAACATCAATTTCATTCACTAGACCTATTTCATCACACCAATTTCTGATCAGCTTTTCCGATGAACTATTTCTTACAAGCAGTAATATTTTGATGTCAGATGGGATATACGATAAGAATTTATTGTAAAAGGAAACGAGGTGTTCTCTTCCAACAATCTTGTGAGGATAAACCATTACTACCGTCTTGGTCGGGTACCAATCTGGCAGTGAATATCTATTGACGATTAAGTCTGACATCCCAGATGGATTTAATTACCTCTCCTATCTTCTTAAACTCGTCGTATGAGAACTCATCGGTCTTGGCATTATTACACCAATAACAGCACCAGACACAATTCTCTTTTGTGTATTCGAAGTTTGGTTTTTTACGGTCAATCTCCAGAGACCATCCTCTTGTGTCTTTCTTTTTGTTGAGCTGATGAGCGTCAATTAGGGCTTTGATTTTCTCTACTGTAATGTGGCAGTATTCACACTCGTTTCTACTGTTATAAAATTTTTCAAAATCCTCATGGGGGAATACGATTGGGAAGATGTGTGTCACATAGTACTTTTGAAGGCTTTCAAATAGACCTTTATGATCTTCACGCCATTTCTTCATTGCGTGGTAGATGTCATTGATGATCATCCCATTAATTTGATCACTTTTATAATCTTCCTTCTGCCAGTAGGTGTTTATATACTGTTTTAAGACCACCTCCTGTTCTTCAATCTTAAACGAATCGAGTGCTGATTCCGTTATAGGGTTGTTGTTTCCTGTAATGATGTGTTTAAATAGCAACAGGTCAAAGCGTGCCTTAAAACTTTCCTTAGCCTTAATTTCATAAAGTCTTTTAATTTCCCGAAAATCAATTTGTGATTCCATAATATAAGTTATATTTTATTGATAATAATTAGGTTAGGATTGCTCAATGTATGGCAAACTTTCGAATTTTCCAATGATTTTGACCTATTTTTCACGAAAGATTTGGGATTATACCCTGTTTTAATCCTCCAGACATCTGGCCATAATCTTCAAACCATCCCCAACCTCCCCTTTCCCAGGTCATGTTAAGGTATCAAATCTGACCCCTACGACCCGATCTCCATGTTGGATGGGGTCAGGTGAGGGTCGTGGGGAATCGAAGGTCTGGGCTGACCAGAATACGAAATGTCAGAAGTTTGGCCAATCGGTTTTAAATTTCAATTGAACCCGTCAAAGCTTTGGGAAAGTCATTTCAACGGTCTGGTCAAAGTCTATGTTCAGGTAGAAAGATGGAGTATAGGATTCACTACCCTGACATAATTTTGGGGGGCTTTCGTAACAAGGCCTCCTTCGTACTTGAGAAATTTGTTAGTGTCAAATGACATGCTCTCAATATACATTATAACAAATACGCTCTTCCAGTGATAATTACAGATATTATTTTTGTTAATCCTCCATTCCTCTATCCATTCGGGTGGTTTAACTCGCCGAGATAATTCCTTGTCTTCATAATGACTCCGTGAAAAGCCAATAATATTGTTTATAATAACTCTGTGGCAAACCTCGCTTCCACAAATGTGGATAAACCCAAACATTGGGTATTTAAAGCGTTGTGGATTAATTTTAAATCCGACCTCCCAATACAGTTCCTCGTTGGATAATAAATGATTAATAGCGGGCTTTATTTCTACTAACCTCAGATTAGCGCTGAACAAAATAGCATCCATCTTTTTGTTTCCGATTAGCTTAAAACGCAAGAAATAAAGATAAGAAATTGTGAATTAACACCCCAGGATTAGGGGAACAGAATTTGGAGTGATCTTAGACCAACTTCCCCGTCTACCCTGAATTAACCCGAATCCCATCGTATTTGACGCCACAGACAACAAAACTTCGTTAGCTTGGTCTACCTTTGTCCAGGATTCATAATCGTTCTGGGCAAACCAGAATGTGAAAAACCAATCGGTCTGTCCAAACGGTTTAAATTTCCATTGAACCCGTTAAAAGAAATGGAAAAGTCATTTATATGGTCTTTTCGGGCATCTGAAATTTGTGGAAAATTGAAGGGAAAGAAAACTTATATTTGTTTAACGGGAATTGTCTTCAAGGCATCCCATTGCCAATTCTATCATCAGAAACATGGATGAGCAACTAATAAAATCTATTCTAAGCATTAAAG
Organism: uncultured Methanomethylovorans sp.; assembly: GCA_937968035.1. Lineage (GTDB taxonomy): Archaea > Halobacteriota > Methanosarcinia > Methanosarcinales > Methanosarcinaceae > Methanomethylovorans. Next base: position 5,083 of record CALBTS010000394.1, on the reverse strand, counting down.
AACAAGCAGTTAGGTCGCTAGTAAGGCTTACTGAATCTCCCATTGAGGAGAAGTTCTTACTTGAGTTCATCAAGTATATTGAACGATCCTTGATGAATCAAAGTCCTTACGATGTTGGGCCACAGACTGAAATCGACGGTTATACCTATATAAGAAAGCCTGCCGATGATTATGGTATTACATATACTGATGAAATCATCGGAATCCGTATGTACCACTCATCTAGTTGGTTTGTTACTCATTCCAAATCACTTCATCCGAAGCAAAGACAAACTATCTCAACCCGCAGGAAACTTGAAAAGATTGTTGTGTCGCCCAACCATTACCTCTATCGTCAAAGATTATGTTTCTACCCGCAATTTATTGTTGAAGTTGAAAATTCCTCATTTAGGTTAGACTTTGCTTTTTTACTTTATGAGGATGATAACAAAAAGTCGGAAATTAGAAGAAAGGTGGGTGTTGAATGCGATGGTTATGAGTACCATTCCTCTCCTACTATGTTCAAAAAAGACAGGGAAAGGAATCGCCTACTTCAGTCCGATGATTGGATGATATTACAGTTTTCAGGATCAGAACTAAATGCGGGAAAAATCGATTTCACACTGGAATTCGACAAGATATTTTCAATTCTGGGCTTCAGTGGTCATGGAATTTGGCCTAATGAGTGATATCCTATTTTTCACCACCAAATTACCTGGACATAATCTTCAAGCCATCCCCAACCTCCCCATTCCCAGGTCAGGTTAAGGTATCAAATCTGACCCCAGAGAAACGATCTCCAGGAAGGATGGGGTATGATGAGGATTGTGAGAGGACAAGTGGACTGGGCAAACGAGAAAAGTATGTCGGTACAGAATTATTTGACTTCAACTTAAGGCTGGTGTAACTTGCATTAAATTGGCTTACAGATTGGTTGCATTTCGCATTTTGATGTGTTTCGCCATGTGAGTAGTAAGGCAAGGTGATTTTTTCTGATGAGCCTTGTACATTATGATAAATGGATATGAGCCTGAAAAGGAGTTAGTGGCAAGCAGGTGTCACTCTTTACTAACAGCATCAAAAAATTCGAAAAGCTAAAGTCATGAACATGAGAAAAAAGAAAAAAATCATTATTGTAGTGATTCTTGGATTTGTTCTATTGATTCTTGGATCTTTAGTAACAATTCCAGTTCTTGTAATGAATTCATTGGCTAATATGCATGTTAACTTTGAAGAGGTATGGACTGCAGAAGATTTTGGAATTGAAGCAGAACATTTCTTTGTCACAACAGATGATAAATTGAAAATTTCAGCCTATGAAGTTTCGGTTGAAAATCCCAAAGCAATCATAATATGTATATCAGGAATGCACAATCCTTCTGCTACTGTATATTTCGGACATGCACGCCTTTTTAAGGAAAACAAATATGCTACCATTCTCTTTGACATGAGGGCACATGGTGAAAGCGAGGGAGATATGATATGCCTCGGGTATAAGGAGTATCTGGATACCAAGGCAATTGTTGAACACATTAAGACCGATTCAGTTTATAAGGACATTCCTGTTGTTGTTTTTGGATTGTCAATGGGAGCAACAACTGCTATTAATTCCATTGGAGAAATACCTGAAATTGATGGCTTAATCAGTCTGTCAGCTTTCTCATCATGGGAAGATGTTTTTTATGAATTTATGGCTTCTCAATCTCCTGTTTTCCTGGCAAAAATGGTTAAACCATTTGTGCCTTTGGTTGCATTTGCAAAGTACAGAGTCAATATCTGGTCGATTAAACCTGTTAAGGAGATTCAGAAAATAGGTAACAGACCAGCTTTAATAATCCATTCGAAAGCAGATTCTGAAGTTCCCTATTCTAATTTTGAAAGAATAATGCATCACGCCCCCTCGCATGTTAAAACATTTGTTCGCGAGGGAGACAAACATTTTATTACCGAGAGCTTTACTGAACCTGAAAAAGACACAGAATACTCTATCAAGATATTAGATTTTCTTGATAGTAATTTTTCAAAATGATAATAAATGCATGCCGCTATGTGCATTTGCCTTCGGCAACGCGAGTAACTCATGACTAGACTATGATTTAATTGACTGAATTTTTTGATGGTGTAATTTGCATAATATCTTCGAATTCAACCTACTTAGTATAAGATAATAACTTATTAAACCCTGAAATCATGAAAACACAAATTCTTCTCTTGTTCTGTGTTATTCTTATTGGTGGTTGTGCTGATCAAAAGACAAATCCAGGACTTGATCCCGAAACTGTTTATGTCGAATTGAAAGCTTTCCAGGATGCCCATCGCGAGGCTATTGAAGCAAAAGACATTGAGGGTATCTTTCAATTCTATTCACCTGACTTGATTACTGTTGAAACTGGAATGCCGATTCAATATGGAAATCAATACTTCCTCCCAACTTTAACCGACCTCTTCGCTAATTTTGATTTCCACGAGGATTTCATATTAAATGATATTCGAATCATGGGTGACAGAGTAGCGGCAACTTACCAGTTCACCCAACAAATGACCCCGCTGTCAGGAGGAGAAACAATAAAACAATCAGGTAAGGGAATATGCATACTAAAGCGTATTGATACAGGAAAATGGCAGTTTGAGTGGAATGCCTATGGGTACGACACCATACCTCCAGGAAACGAATGATGTTTTGGTGTCTTAGCCCCCCCAGATATCTGGCCATAATCTTCAAACCATCCCCAACCTCCCCTTTTCTCAGGTCAGGTTAAGGTATCAAACATGACCCCAGAGATACGATCTCCATGTTGGATGGGGTCTGGTGAGGGTCGGGGGAGGATGGATTTCATGTCTAAATTTCCCTATTCTTATGCCACGGCAGAAGAAAGAGTTGATCCTTTACATAACTATTTTTATTGAATAAATATCATTTTATGGGACTTACCTAATTCTTTTCTAAGACACCAAAAAATGATTTATAGTAAAGGTCTTGGTCTCATGCAACTAAAATTAATCTTGATCCTTAAAATAATACAGGTATAAAATCAATTAAAATATTTTGTTCTATACGCTCATTTTCCAACAATACTCATTGAATTACAATTTAATTCATCCTAAATTTGCTATAATTATTAAATTTAAAATCATGAAATCACCTCTTAGTTTAAGGAAAGAAGACTTACATGCATTAATGAATATACCCTTGAGAATAGGCATTGGCCCAGTAAGTTCAAATTTGATAAATGAGGTTTTAGACGGAAAAATAATTCATTGCTCACTATCTGCCAATTATCCTCATCTCCCTGTGAAATTTAAAGTTCAAACTTCAGATAGCAGTACAAAGAGTTTTTTGATTTTCGAAATAAAATACATTGAGGAGAATTAAGTGTAGAATATGAAATACTAACCAATAGCTATTAAAGATGTATCGCACCAATATTTTAATACTTTCTGGCATCCTCGGTTTTTGCATGATGAGCTGTATATCAACCACTGAGAGATATAATCAGAGTGGTCAGGATAAACTTGATTCTGGTGACTTTGTAGGTGCAGTGGAGGACTTTACGGAAGTCATTAATATGAATCCATCTGCAGAAGCATACTCAAATAGAGGGGTAGGACGAATTCAATTACAAGACTATGTTGAGGCTATTGATGACTTTAGCCAGGCAATCGAGTTTGACCCTACATATAAGTCCGCCTATCTAAACAGGGGTGCATCCAAATTACAACTTGGGGATTACTTCGGGGCGATTGATGATTATTCGGAATGTATAAGATTGGATCAAAAATATACAGCGGCCTATGAAGGACGCGGATTAGCAAAGAGCAATCTCAAGGATTACATGGGAGCACTATTAGATTATAATAAGGCCATTGAAATTGATCCAGATAATTCTGTAGCATATTATAATCGGGGAGTCGTTAAACAAACCCTTGAAGACTACTTAGGATCTATTCGTGATTATAACAAATCTATAGAACTTAATCCTCCTAACCCATACGCTTTTTTTAATAGAGGTCTTTCAAAATACTTACTTGGTGACCTAAATGGGGCTTGTTTAGACTGGAGTAAAGCTGGTGAACAAGGACTACAACAAGCATATGAACTTATTCAAGAACACTGTAAATAGAGGACCCTAATGAAAAAAGTAACTACTTTCTTAATAATTATGTTCAAGTTGATCGATGGATTTGGTCAATCTAGCAATGAATACTATCAGCGTGGCGTTGCTAAATATAAGGCCAATGATATTCAAGGAGCGATAATTGAATTTTCAAAATCATTTGAATTAGACCCGAATAATTACACGGTTATTTTTAATAGAGGTAAATTGAAAGGTCAAATCTCAGACCTTTCAGGAGCCTACTCTGATTTCACAAAGGCAATTGAGATTGATCCATCACAATATGAAGCATATTACATGAGAGGCTATGTACTGATTCGAAGCAATTACCCCAGGGAAGCTCTAGATGATTTCAATAGGGCAATTAAGTTAAAGCCTGATTTTGGCGATGCATATTATGAAAGAGGAAATGCATATAGTGATTTGAAATATTTCAAATTAGCATTATCTGATTACACAAAAGCAATTACCTATCTTCCAAATGAAGCGATAATTTATTTTAACCGTGGGATAGTAAATGATGCATTGCTCAATTATCATAGTTCAATTGTTGATTATACGAGAGCAATTGAGATAGATCCAATGCATTGGCAGGCTTACTCAAATAGAGGTGGTGCTAAAGGCTACATTAAGGACTACCAAGGCGCAATAGTAGATTTTAATAAAGCCATTGGAATAAATCCAAACGATGCTCAGTCATACTATGGTAGAGGATTGGCAAAAATATTTTTAAACCAAAGAGAGAGTGGGTGTAGTGATCTCGGGAAAGCTTTAAAATTGGGCAATCATCAAGCAAAGGAAGCAATATCAAAGTATTGTTATTAAGGATAAAGAAGGGGAATTTATTTAAATGGAGTCATCCACTCAAATCCTTGATTTTTCTTCAAAAACTGGCCCAAAACTGGCGCCAAAAGAAAACCGCTTATATGAAATCTCACATAAGCGGTTGATAATCTTCGCTCCCCAGCTAGGACTTGAACCTAGGACCC
>CALBTS010000393.1 GCA_937968035.1 uncultured Methanomethylovorans sp. | reverse complement strand
GAAACTATATTCAGGAATCCCGAAATACTTGAACTTGACCATGTTCCGGAATATTTTGCTCACAGGGATAACCAGCTGCAATCATTAAAATTTGCCTTGAGGCCTGCGGTCCGGGGCATGCGGCCTCTGAATTGTCTCATAAGTGGCCCCCCTGGTACCGGGAAGACAACCGCCGTTAAAAAAGTATTCAGTGAACTGCAGGAACATGTAAAGAACGTAGTCTTTGTGAAGATCAATTGCCAGATAGATTCCACTCGTTTTGCCGTTATGGCCAAGATATATGAAAATCTGCTAAAGGTTTCTCCTCCATCTTCGGGCGTATCCTTTGGGAAGGTTTTCCAGAAAGTTGTGAACCATCTGATCACCTCTGACAGGATACTTGTGGTTGCCCTTGATGACATTAATTATCTTTTCCATGAAGGTCATGCTGATGAAGTACTGTACTCCCTTTTAAGAGCACATGAACAATATCCCGGGGCACGTATTGGGGTAATAGCTATTGTAAGCGATACCGGTACCATGTACAAGTTCGACCCCAGGGTAGGGTCAGTATTTCTGCCGGAGGAGATCGCCTTTCCACGATATGAATCCAGGGAGATACAGGATATTATCAACAACAGGGTATTTCATGCTTTCTTCCCGCATGTCGTGCCCTCCGAAGTACAGGAAAAGATAGTAGAATACACAGACCTTACAGGCGACCTGCGTATAGGTATCGACCTGCTGAAGAGAGCTGGACTTAACGCAGAGAGAAAAGCAAGTCGCATCGTTTCTATAGAGGATGTGGAAAAAGCATACGAAGCTTCCCGACTTTTACACCTGTGTCGTAATATCGGTACACTAAATGAACATGAGAAAACATTGCTGCGCCTGATAGCACAGGGCAAGGAACCTCAGACCGGGGAACTTTACAAGGAATTCCATGAAACAACACAGCTTGGATACACGCGCTTCTACGAGCTGGTGGAGAAACTCAACTCTTCTCAATATATAGACGCTGATTTTTCCGGAAAGGGAATGCGTGGAAGGACCAGGATCATCAGAACACGATATAATCCGGCAGATATATTGCATTGCCTTGAAAAATAAGACCTTTCAGAAATAATAAAAAAAGGTTTTAAGCGCAGATGTACTGCGCTCTGTTCTGTTGGTAAATATTTATTCCATACCCATGCCGCCCATTCCTGGTGGCATGTTGGGTACCATGTCTGCGCCAGATGGACCTGCAGGTGCACGGGTCGAAGCGATGATATCATCGATCCTGAGGATCATCACAGCAGACTCTGCAGCTGCATTGATCGCCTGGGTCTTGACCCTGAGAGGTTCCACAACGCCAGCCTGCCACATGTCAATGACATCACCGGTGTACACATTGAGTCCTGCGGTCTTGGATCCCTTCTCATGGTGAGCACGCAGCTCCATGAGCTTGTCTATCGGGTCAAGTCCTGCGTTCTCTGCAAGTGTCCTCGGGATGATCTCAAGTGCCTCTGAGAATGCCTTAACTGCAAGCTGTTCCCTGCCACTGAGAGTTGCTGCATACTCATAAAGCCTCAGCGCGAGCTCTACCTCAGGTGAACCGCCGCCAGCTACCAGTTTCTCATCCTCTATGGCAACTCCGACCACTCTCAGTGCGTCGTGCAATGCCCTTTCGATGTTGTCTATGACATGCTCGGTACCGCCGCGTAGCAGAATGGATACTGCCTTTGGGTTCTCGCAACCAGTGACAAAGGTCATCTCGTCGCCGCCGACCTTCTTCTCTTCTACAAGTTCGGCTTTGCCCATGTCTGTAGCTGTGATCTCGTCAATGTTGGTGATGAGCCTGCCGCCTGTTGCCCTTGCAAGCTTCTGCATATCGCTCTTCTTAACACGCCTTACTGCGAAGATACCGCTCTTGGCCAGGAAGTGCTGGGCCATGTCGTCGATACCCTTCTGACAGAATACGACAGTTGCGCCGCTTGCCACGATCTTATCGACAATACCCCTTATCATCTTCTCTTCCTGATCAAGGAAGGACTGTAACTGCTCAGGGGATGTGATCGAGATCTCTGCGTCAACTTCGGTTTCCTTAAGCTCGATGGCTGTGTTGATAAGGGCTATCTTTGCATTTGGAACCTTTTTGGGCATGTTGCTGTGTACACGCTCTTTGTCGATGATCATACCGGTGATGAGCTCGGAGTCCTCGATACGTGCTCCTACCTTCTTCTCAACGCTGATGTTGTCCATATCGACCTTGTTCTGGCCATCGATATCAACAATACTCTTAATAGCGGATACTGCGATCCTGGAAAGTACATCCTTGGTAGCTTCTGCTCCCTTTCCGGTCATTGCTGTTCCGGCGATGTTCAGGAGAATGTCCTCATCATCGATAGTGACCTTCTTTGCAAGGGTCTGAAGGATCTCTCCGGCTTTTTCTGAAGCGATCCTGTATCCGGAAGCTATGATGGTTGGGTGAACGTCCTGTTCGATAAGCTCTTCTGCCTTTTTCAGCAGCTCTCCAGCAATAACCGCTGCGGTGGTGGTACCATCGCCCACTTCATCGTCCTGGGTCTTGGAGACCTCGACGATCATTTTTGCAGCCGGGTGCTCGATATCCATCTCTTTAAGGATGGTGGCGCCGTCATTGGTAATAACAACGTCTCCGAGACTGTCCACCAGCATTTTGTCCATGCCTTTTGGTCCCAAGGTGGTTCTCACTGCCTCTGCAACTGCTTTTGCGGCCATAATATTGTTGCTCTGAGCTTCTCTGCCTTTTGTTCTCTGGCTTCCTTCTCTTAAAATGAAAATCGGCTGTCCAGCCATCTGTCCTGCCATTTATTTTATCCTCCTTTAATAGTGTAATAAGGGATTAGATCTATCAGACGTTTTTTAATGATTGTAGTTCTATATAACCATTACGCATGAATGGGACCTAACACCTTTTGAAAAAAATATAGTAATATAGCAGGGTGACGTCGAAAACACTATTGTCCCCTGCATTAAAAAGAAAAGAGATCTTCACTTGACAATAGATTTCGGAGAGCGCCTTATGAATCTCCGCTTTGCGCCTGATGCCATATACCTCTGTGCAG
>CALBTS010000392.1 GCA_937968035.1 uncultured Methanomethylovorans sp. | reverse complement strand
GGATGCTTATATCCGATTCGCTGCTTGTGGCAGAATATACTGTCCTGCCGTTGGCAAACACATCATAGAATACAGTTCCCTTGTTGGTGGAGTACACTTTGAACGTGATGGATTCACCCACTTTCGGAACTCCCTCGCTGGTCTGGCTGATGTGTATGAAACTGGCGGAAGGTGAATATACAGCGTTGAGGTTTGCGTATGCATAAGCATCCTGCACGTCTACTGAAAGGTCAAGTGCCTGAGCATTGGCAGGCACATTATAAGTTAGCAGGTACGTGCCGTTCTGGGTCTTTATAGTATCCTGCTGCGTCTCCTGATTGTAATTCTCATCAGTGAAACTTGCAGTGATACTTACATCGGTATCTACAGGTTTACCTCCGGGGTCCTGGGTCACGAGCAGCACCTGCAAAGGCATCCCGGGTTTTATGGAATTAGACTCGGGTATGAGTTTCAGTACTACAGGCGACTGGGCGACAGTGAGCAGCTGTGTGGACCTTTCACTGTGACCTCCGGTATCGGTTACAGTTATATTTAGCATAAGGCTTCCTTGTCCCTCTGCACCGTAAGTGCCCGCTGCATATCCCACCTCCGGCAGTTCAAGATCCACTGAACCGTTCTTGAGCGCAGATGTGAAGGTGGCATATTGTTCCCAGGTACCTACGTAGCGCATGGCATCTACGGTCACATTGCCTTCTACAGTTTTCCCGAAGAAATATTCTGCAGATACAGAGCCTGTCACCGGTTCAGATACAAGGAACCAGTCTTTAGGAGTGGTGACCTGTACATCGAATTTGGGCAGCACGTATTTTTCCACGCGGATGTCGACTTCTGAACCGGAACTGCCTGAAGTGGCTTTTATCTTCCATGTACCCAGATTGAGTTCTGATGCCAGGGGCAGGTCAAAGTAGGTTACACCATATTCATTGGAGGTGAGGTTCTCTTTGAATACCTTGACACCCTTTGCGTCAGCGATCTCCACCATGGTCTGTTGCTCAACAGGTAACAGATTATTGTTTACAGTGAGCAAGCGGCCGTGTATTGTCTGTCCGGGTTTGTAGATGGGTTTGTCGGTTTCGATAAAGATGGGATTGTTCCTAATTACTTGTAATGTGGTCGTGAACTCTGTATCTGAACCTGCGGGTTTTGCGGTCAGAGTGTACTGCCCTTCTTTTATCTCTGGCACTTCGAAGGAAGCCACTGCATTACCTGCATCTGAAGTTGATGCCTGTACCAGTGGGATAACCTTATTGTTCGCATCTTTAAGCGTGTAATCCACACATCTGACAACAGGCTGGCCTTCATTGAATGCAGCCATGGTCACAGCACTTTCCCCTCCTGAAAAAAGTGTCTTAGGTGCAAGTATCAGGAACTCATCACCTGAAAACGATGCACCATCACTGCATTGACCTGCAATGTTGGAAGGCAGGTCTTTTGAGTTCAAACATCCTGAAAGAAAGATAGAGATCAACAATAGTGATAACAGCAGAAGTCTTGACCTTTTTGACATGGTAGTTACTCCCATTCTTGCATTTATATGTTAGAGTGGGTTAAACTGCTGTATATACTTTACTTAAACTTCAAAAGAGTTCGAAGTTATCACACTGGGCAAACAGTGATGAACTCATTTGTGGTGCATACCAAATTCCTACATCTCAATGAAACTATCCAGTATGCTGTCCAGAAAGCTTTCTTTATAAGATATGAGAAGCTCGGCTCTGTAGAAAACATATTAAAATCAATATTATGGCTTAAAATATCCGTTGCTGAACGATAGGTTCTGATGCATTTAGTAGAAATTCCAATCTGAATATTTCCTCGGAAAAAGAGAATTTCTACAGAGCCCAAAAATCTTCAATTATTATGTTCAAATTATCGAATTTACGGTCTCTTATAGGCGGTTCGATACCCTAATGGAAAAAAAATAAGAAGGTTTAAATATTTGCTCACAACACATATTTCATGCCATATTTATTGTCAAGGCTCTAGAAATAACACGTCACATTACAATAAGTATTTCATATAATGTATACATTATTCGTATAAATGGTGAAATGGTTGTTTATAATAATGAAATAGGAAGGTTTGTACAATGGGAATGCAAATGTTATCGTCAAAAATTCTCAAATCTTTATTATTTTGTTTTGTTCTGCTAGTAGTAGTCTCAAATGCATATGCATTGCAGGTGGAAGTTGATAGTAGCACTCCTGACGAAGTAGAAGAAGGAGAACTTGTTGATTTTACAATGGTAATCACAGGAATACCCCTTGCTGCGGATTATATGTCTATTAACAGTGATTTGCAAAAGAACGGTACTGATCCGATCTTTACCTTTACAGACCTCAACATTTCTTCTGATTCAAACATCTATGCGCTTCCTTTAGATGGAACAACAAGTTCACTTACTATACAAGTTAAAGGAAGGACACCGACTATCAAGACTGTAAAGCAAGTTGATAAGGTAACTCTGATCAAATTCGATCCGAAAAGGACAGGCTATGCATATTATCGTTTACAATTCACAGATGAGAGTAATAATCCAATAGGAATAGGAGATACAAGAACATTTTCGGTTTCTGTTCCTGAAATAGATCAATTTGGGGAAAAACTTGACACCATTGAGGATCCATTTGTAAGAAAATATTTGCAGGGATTATTTGATAAAGGATTGGTCAACGAAGCAAACGAGCTTTCTGATCATCTAAACTCAAGGAATGAAGGTCGGACCGTACCCCTTCTCTGGACAGCAATTGGTATTATTGCAGTAGGAGTAATTGGACTAATAATTGGAATAAGGATGGGCAATTCTGAGGAGGATGGAGAGGAATGAACTCAAATAATATTGCTGCACCTTTGCAGCTTCCGGTAGATTTGACAATAGTTGGGGTTGGCGGCTGCGGTAAAAGGCTTGCTATGGAAGTGTGTAATAACGACTGGTTCTTACAACATTATTCAAATGATGGTAGAAGGCTGAAAGTCTACACGATGGATGCTGATGCGAATGAAAAGATCGGTGATGAACAACATTATGAAAATTTGCGCAAAAAGATAGCGGAATTAGGTGCATCAGGGAGTATAGAAAGTAAATTTTACTATTTACCTTCTCTTGCAAATATCGTTGAGGTATCTGACCTGGCAAGTAAGGAAGTAGCTGAAAAGGTTAAGAACAAAAGGTCAGAACCTAAAGTAACTACCTGGTGGTTGAACGATAACACCGAGGATGGCATAACTTTTGCAGACCTGGCAAAGATCGATCCCTTTGTAATGGATGACTTTGGAGGTGGGGTACATCGCAGAAGAGCAATTTCAAAAGCCATATTCTATAAGGTAATAACTGAGGGTGAAGCAAGCGGTTTTCCTACGTTCTCCAGCAGGGGTAGTGTAGCAATTATCGTAGGACTGGGGGGAGGCACTGGTTCCGGGATGTTCATAGACCTAGCAAGATATATCAGGGCTTTCAAAGGTGACTCCACACAACTATGCCTCTTCATAGTTTTACCGACAACCAGGGAAGGAGAAAAGGAGCAGCTTAATGCAGCTATTGCTCTGACAGAACTTGAATATCTAAACTTGCATGAGAGGCTTTTCAACAATATTGTAGTAACATCTTTAGGTCCCACAGGATATAAAAAAGGAGAAGAAGCAAAGGAAGAGGTACATGAGTTTGATTCCATGTTCCCAAATGTTTTTGTCAATTTTTTCCACATTGAAAGAGGTGACATCAACATAAGTGATGCAAAAGGCCCGTTCTCATCGTTTATTTTTGCAGATTCCCACATAATAGAATATCCAATAGAGGAACTCAAGGTACTGAAAAGTCAATACGAAAAGGTTATTAATGAACTTGAAATGATTGTGATCTCCAGGAAAGAACTTAACCAGTACGTTTCTGCCTTCCTTGAGAGGTATCACTCATTCAATGAAATGCCACCTACAAGAGAAGACTTTGAGTATCTAAAAAAGGAGTACAAAAACATTGAAAACGTCTTGAAGAATGAGATTGGGAAACTTCTCAACTACAAGAGTATGGATACCATCGAATACTTCATTGCAAACCAGATACCTGCAGAACTGCAAATGGACAAGATAAAGAATTTTGATGATATGATCGAGTATCTGAGCAAGGTCAAGACCGGATCAATGAATGTCAAAGAAAATGAGCTGACAGATGAGAACGATAAAAAACTGGCGAGACTAATCCCAGAGGCTTTACAGAACTTAGAAGAAACTGCTCGTCTTTTCAAGAAAGTATCTGGCATTACCGATGAAACTGCCAGATCATCTTTGTTGGATATCCTTAAAGGAAACCAGAGTGTGATATCCAGCATCAGTGACCTGGATGCGAAGTCTAAAAAGTTGAAGGATGAAATCAAAGACCTTGAAAAGAATCGCATTGTGCAGGAAGAGGAATCACAGGATGCAAAAAAGCTTCGGGAACAGATAGACAGGAAAGTAGATCAAAAGTTCTTTGATGTTGATAAGGATATTGAGAATTACTGTACTCTTAAAAAGAAGATCCATTCCTCTTCTGAAAAAGAAAAAGAACTAAAAATGAAGATAGACCAGTTCATTTCCCAGTTCAAGAGCGAAGAGATAAAGGCCCGGGATAAAAGTAGTTGGTTGAGGGAATCAAACGTTTCTGAGATCCAGCAGGACATCAAAGGTTTATGGGGCGAGAACGATCAGAGTTTGGATGGTCTTGTAAGTTTCATAGATGCTATTGCCATGTATTATTTCTATGACTCTGAACGGAAGAACCATGAAAAGGGTGGCGGCCTCGTAAGCCTTATCAAGGGCGATAAGAAGAAAAAGATACGTAAATCTGAGGCATTGAAAAAAGAAAAGGAAGATTACATCAAAACCAATGCCAAGTACTGGAATATTCAGATCAACAGCCCGTTTGAATTCTATATTCCAGAAGATTTCGTTAACAGTGGATTAAAGAAGAAAGCAGAAGATGCCAAAAAACAGATGATAGATGCATTCCTTTCAGACCTGATGAAAGACCAGGTAGATATTGATCAGCTCAATTCTCTCTTTGATCTTGATAAAAGTGAATTGCGTAGGAGTTTACGCGAGTTCTTAACGGAAGCATATCTGAAAAAAGATGGGTATTACATAAAGACAAAGGAGATCGAAGGACAACTGAAGAATACTCAGGACCAAATTGATACGAAAAAGGCTTTGTCTGAGATGATGTCCAGTGTTGATGAACTACATGAGAGGACATTCAATTCCAGAAGGGATTTGAATAAGCACTATGAGGTATTTTATGATCACCTCAAGAAAATCAGTGAGAGAACAAGATTACAGAACAAGACCCACAAAAGCCTTTATAGGACAAAGACAGGCGATATCAATCCAAAGATCCTCTCTCTTATTAGCGACATGTCCAATCTGACCAGCCTGGATAACGATGACAGCGGGAAGAATGAACTTGAAAAGCTTGTTCATGAGGTAAAGGCAACATACCCCTCACTACTTGAAAACTATAAGCTTGGAATACATAATCAGATGATACCCATTTCTGCCACTGAAAAATGGAGCTTTGGTAAGGTGGGGCTTGTTGTAGGTTCAACTTCAGCATTCATCTGTTCATCTGTCGCTAATAGTTCAATAGCTAGCGATATAAATGGTATGATGGCTCTTAAGAACGCGAAGGATGCTCATGTTATAACACATCGGCATGCAAAACCCTGGGAGATCACTCTTACATTCTTCGCAGCCGCAAGTTTCGTTGACAATGTTTCAGATCGGAAGAGCGTCGTGTAGGGAAAGAGTGTAGATCTCGGTGGT
>CALBTS010000391.1 GCA_937968035.1 uncultured Methanomethylovorans sp. | reverse complement strand
GTTACATCCGTCAGGAAGGGAACATGCATTATGTAAGGGGATTAATGGCAGAGAACGGTGCCTCTGTCTACAGCGTTTTGCCCTACACATCCTTTGACCGTATGGAAGAGGCAAAATTTCCCAAAAGCAATATGGAAGCCAGGAAAAAGCAGGCTTTCAAAGATATTCTCCCCATGCTGCATGGAAAGAACATACTTGACGTGGGATGTGGTGTTGGAACCCTTACAATAAAGATAGCCAATACAAAGCCAGATGCTTTGGTGCATGGTATCGATCTTCTTGAAAGCGTCATAGAGCAATGCAGGTTCAACTCAAAGATAGAAGGTGTGATCAATACTAAGTTCGTTGCGGCAAGTGCGTACGAGCTGCCTTTCCAGCAGGGATACTTCGACTCAGTAACATGTTTCTTTATGCTGCACCACCTTGACGATGTGCCGCGAGCCCTGCAGGATATCAAAAGGGTCCTGAAACCCGGTGGAGAAGTCTTTGCCGCGGAACCTGTCGATCACTATCATGATGTGCAGAGATATCCGGAAGACTGGAAAAAGCTCTTTCTGGATGCAGGATATGTGGTGGAAGTCTGGGAAAAAGACAAACTGTCATACATCCGTGCTACAAAAAGTGAGGAAAGGGAACAATAAAAAAGAATGATAGGAGGGGGTGGGGTAAAAACCCCAATAATAAAAACATGTGCCTTCAGGAAGATTGTTGCAGGTTGTCTTTACGACTTTATAGTATTAAAAACTAATCATTTTGTAATACTAAATCTTATTTTAAAACTTAAATTATAATAAAACCGCTTTGGAAGGTCCCGATAATCTTCGAAAGATTAAAGAATGAGCCATGCTAACAAATGGCATTATAATAAAAGGAGATATGTAGATGTTTGGAATCAATGATCCACAGATATGGCTGGCATATTTGCTCAGTGTGCTAAGTGCTCTGGGCTGCATAATATATGGACTGATGCACTGGAACGACGAAGATCCCCTGGAGGAAAGCTGATGGCAAGCAGTATAGTTCTTGGAATTGCTGTACTCATCTATCTCATGATCACCTTCTATTTAGGTTGGATGGGATACAAACAGACCAAAAGCACCGATGACTTCATGGTGGCAGGCAGGAAAGTGAATCCTTTTGTGCTGGCACTGTCCTATGGAGCAGCTTTTATCAGTACCTCGGCGATAATCGGATTCGGAGGTTATGCCGGTGCCTTCGGAATGGGGATATTATGGCTGGTCTTCATGAACATCTTTGTCGGGATATTCATCGCATTCGTTGTATTTGGCTCAAGGACCAGAAGAATGGGAGTGAACCTGAAAGCCGTTACTTTTCCCGAACTCATTGGTAAAAGGTTCCAGTCCCGCTTTATCCAGGGGTTTTCAGGCCTTTTAATAGCTCTGTTTATGCCCCTTTATGCAAGCAGTGTACTTATTGGGGGAGCCAGGTTCATGGAAACAGCTCTGGGCATTGATTACAACACCTCTGTGCTTTTACTTACAATTATAACCGCAGCTTACGTGATCACCGGTGGCCTCATAGCTGTGATGTACACAGATGCAATGCAGGGAACTCTTATGTTCGTAGGTATGGCGATCCTCATGGTATTCACCTATGTGAATCTGGGGGGGGTAACCTCAGCCCACCTGGCACTCACCAATCTCGCATCTATGGTACCTGAAGCCATGGCACAGCAGGGACATACGGGCTGGACCTCGATGCCGGCCTTTGGTTCCCCTATATGGTGGACCCTGGTCTCAACAATCGTTCTTGGAGTTGGAGTAGGAGTATTGGCCCAGCCTCAGCTGGCTGTGAGGTTCATGACCGTTAAGAATACCACCTCGCTCAAAAGAGCAGTGCTCTCCGGCGGACCTTTTATCTTCATGATGGTCGGGGTCGCATACGTAGTAGGAGCTTTGTCCAACGTGTATTTTATCAACACCAAAGGCATGCTGTCCATGGATGTGGCTGGCGGAAATATCGACAAGATCATGCCTGAGTATATAAACAGCGCTATGCCTGACATATTCGTAGTGTTCTTCATGCTGACACTTCTGGCAGCAGCCATGTCAACCCTTAGTTCACTATTCCATAATATGGGCACTGCCATAGGCCACGACCTCTACAGAGAATCCATAATGCGTGGAAAGATCGGACATACAATAAGCATAACAAAACTGGGTATTGCCATTACTATTGTCATAAGTGTCATTCTTGCCTACACTCTTCCCATAGGTATCATTGCCAGGGCAACAGCTATTTTCTTTGGTTTGACGGCTGCTGCTTTCCTGCCCATGTACGCAGGAGCCATATTCTGGAAACGCATGACAAAAGAAGGAGCGATTGCAAGCCTGCTGGTAGGCACTTTCAGCAGCCTTTTCTGGCTCACTTTCGTACATGCCAAAGAAGCTACTGCACTGGGAATAAGCCAGGCGATCTTCGGTCAGGCAACATTACTTACAGGAACATGGACATTGGTGGACCCTATACTGGTGGCTACACCGCTTTCAATTTTCTTTGCTGTAGGTGTCAGCCTTCTCACAAAACCAGCATCTGAAGAACATATTAAAAAGTGCTTTGGAAACTAAGAGAGATCTGCTCTCTTAGTTTTATTTAACTGCGCTTTCGATCTTTAGAGCTTTTTTTGACAATTGTCGAGATGCTACATGCTAGATCTCGAACATAATCGAAAGGTT
Organism: uncultured Methanomethylovorans sp.; assembly: GCA_937968035.1. Lineage (GTDB taxonomy): Archaea > Halobacteriota > Methanosarcinia > Methanosarcinales > Methanosarcinaceae > Methanomethylovorans. The sequence goes on along the minus strand of CALBTS010000391.1, from coordinate 2,821 downwards.
AAATAATGAGTCATGCTAACATGTGGCATAAATAGATTATCATTATTAATTAGTAAAGAAGGAGATGACTGAAAATGCTTGGAATAGATGACCCGCAGATCTGGGTAGTATACATTCTTTGTGTCCTCAGTGCCATAGGCTGTATGATATATGGTGCCCTGAACTGGAACAAAGGTGCTGAAGACGAGGATGTGGAATAATGGTATTGAACACCGCTATTCTGGGAATCACCGTACTCATCTACCTAATGGTAATTTTCTATCTTGGATGGCTGGGATACAAAAGAACGAAAGCTATAGATGATTATATGGTGGCGGGCAGGAATATACACCCTTATATTCTTGCACTGTCATATGGAGCTACTTTCATCAGTACGTCTGCAATAGTGGGTTTTGGAGGCGCTGCAGGTGCCCTTGGAATGGGACTGTTGTGGCTCGCCCTGATGAACATCGTGGTGGGAATATTCATCGCTTTTGTTATTTTCGGCTCAAGAACACGCAAGATGGGAAAGAACCTACAGGCTGTTACATTCCCTGAACTGCTTGGAAAACGTTTCAATTCGAGGTTCATACAGGGCTTTTCAGGAATTCTGATCGGTATATTCATGCCTCTCTATACAGGAATAGTGCTTATCGGAGGTGCCCGTTTCGTAGAGACCACCCTTGGGATCAACTATGATGTTGCACTGATGATCCTGACCATCATCGTCGCAGCATATGTGATCACCGGAGGGCTCATTGCGGTCATGTACACGGATGCTTTGCAGGGAGCACTCATGTTCGTAGGCATGGCGATCTTGCTCGTCTTTACCTACATCAGACTTGGAGGTGTGGTTGAGGCACATCAGGCCCTGACAAACATGGCACACCTGGTACCTGAAAGTCTTGTAAAGGGAGGACATATGGGATGGACAGCAATGCCCGAGTTCGGTTCGCCTATCTGGTGGAACCTTATTTCCACACTGGTGCTTGGTGTGGGAATTGGAGTGCTGGCACAACCGCAGCTTGTGGTAAGGTTCATGACCGTAAAGGATGACAAAGCCCTTAACAGAGCTGTTTTCGTCGGCGGTCCGTTCATTCTGATGATGACAGGTGTAGCCTTCACGGTCGGTGCACTTTCAAACGCATATTTCTTCCAGAAAAAGGATATGATATCACTGGCAGTCGCCGGAGGGAACACGGACCTTATCATCCCGGAGTTCATCAATAGTGCTATGCCCGAGATGTTCGTTGTTCTTTTTATGCTCGTACTGCTTGCAGCAGCCATGTCCACTCTTAGTTCCCAGTACCATACCATGGGCACTGCGATAGGACATGATTTTTACAGACAGTACGTTAAAAAAGGAAAGATCAGCCATACTGTCGATGTCACCAAAATTGGTATCGCTCTAACCATCCTTGCAAGCGTGGTGCTGGCCTATGTATTACCAATAAGTATCATAGCCCCCGCAACATCAATATTCTTCGGATTGTGTGCTGCAGCCTTTTTACCCATGTACATTGGAGCCATATTCTGGAAACGTATGACAAAAGAAGGAGCAATCGCCAGTATGCTGGTAGGCACCTTCAGCAGTCTCAGCTGGCTTGCATTCGTACATGCAAAAGAAGCAGCGCCACTTGGTATCAGTCAGGCGCTCTTCGGTAAGGCAACCTTGCTTACAGGCACATGGACAATGGTAGACCCTATCCTGGTAGCCACACCTCTTGCTATGCTTACAGGCATTGTAGTTAGCCTATTTACAAACCCTATAGCCAGAGAACACCTGGAAAAGTGTTTTGATAAAATTAGGTGATATGGAGCGCAACCATATCATTACTTCCTTTTTTAAAATGCACATGCTACAGGCGAGAAAAAAAGATCTCAGCACATAGATCGAGATCATGCGCAACATCATGTCTTGAATAAGGCAAAAGCCGTATGACGAGAACTAGAGGGGATATAGAGAATAATGATGTTCGACTTTTGCCATCTTATCTTCGGTATTAATTATATATAAACGTGCTCCTCATTCATCTATCAATTGACCTTATAGATCCAATACGTCTCCTATATTCATAATCAACACTTCAGTGCCACATAGGTCCCTGACTTTGTGCACGAAATCCAGGGGATCTTGTGAGATCACATCAAATGTGTTATAATGCATAGGTATTGCAATATTGGGACGGATAAAGGCCACGGCCCTGGCTGCATCTTCCGGATCCATTGTATACCTGCCTCCTATGGGCAATAACGCCACATCCGGCCTATACACATCCCCTATAAGCCGCATATCTGTGAAAAGACCTGTATCCCCTGCATGATAGATGGAACAACCATTGACCTGCAGAATGAATCCAGCAGCTCTGCCGGCATATAACCTTAACTCTCCATGGGACACGGATGAAGAATGATTGGCATCTGTCATCACCACTAACATGTCATTGACCTTCATCTTGCCTCCTATATTCATGCCTTCGGCCATCACGTTCTGAGATTTAAGATAGTTAGCCAGTTCATGTACCGTAATAACCCTGCATCCTGTCTTTTGCGCGATCTCAATGGTATCTCCCAGATGGTCATAATGACCATGGGTTACAAGTATGATGTCCGGCCCCATGCCTTCAGGAACTAGCTTTGCTTTGGGATTACCCCTGAAAAAAGGGTCAATAAGCACATTAAAGCTAGCCCTGATCTCAAAACACGCATGACCGTGCCATATCAATTGGATCCCATACATAGAACAACAGAGCATGTAATCAGACTAATAATTTCCGTGCGGGATCGTTATTATGTAGAACCGATATTATGGAAGGTTATGAAAATAGGACTTGTGATACAT
>CALBTS010000390.1 GCA_937968035.1 uncultured Methanomethylovorans sp. | reverse complement strand
GGGGTAAGAAAATAGAAGTGGACATGATCCCCAAGATGGAGATAGACATGGTGGTGAAGGACGCAGATGTCCGCCCCATCATAGAGATCATCCGCAGATCTGCCCGTACAGGCAAGTTTGGCGATGGACGGATATTTGTATCTCCTGTGGAATTGGCTGCTGCCATCAGAACGGACGATGAGATGACAGAATAACTATAAAAATAAATGGCCGGATGCTTCCGGCTACTATATTTTTTCTATATTTCATTTGAAAATAAACGGAATGGAGCGAATAAAAATCGCTCACATTCAAACCATTCAAGCTGTTGTCACGGTCAACTTCGGTCCCTGGTCGGCATTTGACCAATCCGAACTATAGAAAGCAATGTAGTTACTACTTTCTGTCTTAGCCTTGAGGAAGAAACCGGTGTTCTCATACGTACCGCTTACATATTCCTGCACAAGCTGTGTGACATCGAACTCATGGTACTGGTTATCAGGCACCGTACCAGCCGGGAAGGTCACAGATGCATACGGAACACTGCCCTGGGCAATGCCATTTGCATCGAACCACGCTCCGCCCACTGGTTTCCAGGCCTTGCGATAATCGTGGTAATACCAGGTCACATACTTCGGGTTCCACTTCCCTGACCTGTAGATCTCCACTACAGTTTCAGAAGTGCGTGTCTTGCCTGCCGGATAGTACCAGTATAGTGATAGAGTTGCCTGGGATATTGTATCATTCTCATTATACATGCTAAGGTTAAACCACATCACATCCCTGGCACGGGATTTGCTCTTCCCGACGTCGATATAGGATGTAGTGGAAAGAACTGCGCACGCAGAAGACTCACGCAGGTTATTGTCGTAGGTTGGAGTCAGAGTCATAGACACCGAAGGTGTTTCAGGTGCGACTTTGATCAACCAGGCATCTGCGGAACCAGCTCCGTATAAAGAAGTAGCTCCTGCTATAATGTATCCACCATCCGAAGTCTGCTGAACTGAACCTGCAGAATCAGACATGGAACCGCCAAACTGCTTGGTCCACTGCTGGTTACCATTAGTATCAGCTTTGGTCAACCAGACACTGTAGGTGTGAGAGCCATAAGGTCTGATAGTACCTGCTATTATGTATCCTCCGTCAGATGTCGGATCAACCGAATATGCACAAACCGCATCATCAAACTCAGATCCTCCACCAAACCTCTTATTCCATGTCTCATTACCATTGCTATCTGTTTTGACTAGCCAGGCAGTACTCGGATCTCCCAGATCACCCCCCATTTCGCCTGCGAGTATATAGCCCCCGTCAGAAGTCTGCTGAACTGAATGTGCAAAATCATAAGCACCTGTGACTCCTGAAAAGGTCTTGCTCCATATCTGATTGCCGTCGCTATCAACTTTGCTTAACCAGAAATCCGCAACTGAAGTTGGCATCTCAACACAACCTGCTACTATGTATCCCCCATCCGAGGTCTGATCAACGGATAATACGTGATAATCAAAACCATCGGCTGTTTTGCCAAAAGTTGTATTCCACTGATGGTTACCATCACTATCAACTTTGATCAACCAACCTGGACTATAGATAATAAGACTATCTGGATAGGAAGAGTTTGTATCTGCTGCTATAATGTATCCTCCATCCGAAGTCTGCTGAACTGAAAAAGCATGATCATATTTTGATCCACCATATGTCTTGTTCCATGTCTGGTTACCGCTACTATCAACTTTGATCAGCCAGGCATCACTATAAGCCCTTCCGTACTCATCAGTACCTCCGGCTCCATACGAATCAGTAGCTCCTGCTATTATGTATCCACCATCCGAGGTCTGCTGGACCGATCTTGCACCATCGTCCAACGTTCCGCCAAAGGTCTTATACCATGTCTGGTTGCCATTACTATCGACTTTGATCAGCCAGGCATCAGATCCACCGGCTCCATATGAAGAAGTAGTTCCTGCTATTATGTATCCGCCATCTGACGTATTCTGAACTGAAGTTGCAGAATCATCTAAGGTTCCACCAAATGTCTTGTTCCACTGTTCTGCAGGAGCAACTGCCTGCACTACTGTGGGTATGATCGCAAATAGAATTAAGGCCGCCAATAATATTGTTATTTTACTGCCTTTTATCCTTGTTTTTATGAAATTTCTTATTTTACTGTTCATTTTACTAAACGCCCCTATCCATATGTCCCACTCTTCACCTACATATAAAAATAAAATGAAATGTAGGATCACTGATATCCACAATCAAAAGACCATCACTGGATACGTAGCATAATCACCTTCTGTGGTAACATCAGATACTACTGATAGAATAATTATTCTCCCTACTTCTGATGGATCGGACACATCAGTGAGATCTAGTCCAACAAGAACCTGCCCCTGACCAATGTATGTATAGATCCCGTCTACAGCAAAAAGCGGTGCTTATTCCTACGGTCAATAACAGAAACAGCGGTAAATCCCAGATTAGATCGATCTACCTGATCTTATTCAAATACATACCCACTCCACCAGTTATAGCAAACTTATAGTTACCTTAGTGGATACCCCCATGTATAGTATAGGAAGAAGGCCTATAAATACTTTATGAAAAAATTACGTAAACAATAATATAGTTATAAGTTTAAATTTTGTTTTTTCTGAAGACATAAAAATGTAAAATTATTGTGATGAGTGCAGTGATCTGGTTTTTCTCATACCTTTCAGTAAGAATAGTGATAATGTTATCCTGAAGATCTATGACATCTCAGGGAAGATGAAAGAGTATTACATTTCCCTCATTTATAAGAATGATAAACAATGAAATGCTTATTGGATCTCTTTTTCCAGGTACCTGAACACTTCTTCAAGGTCAGGA
>CALBTS010000389.1 GCA_937968035.1 uncultured Methanomethylovorans sp. | reverse complement strand
TTTATAACGTTCCTTGAATTCTGGGTTTTTTAAGAAATCCGAAATAATGTCACGAAGATTATCCTTCTTATATGTGAACTCTGAATCGGTGACTGACTGGAAGCAGCTCTTAAATGCTATTAGAGCTTGTTCATCATATTTTTCCAGCCCGTCGATCAGATCATTGACAGTCCAATCTGGGAATAATCGGCTGATTGCCGCTTCAAGATCTGAGTAAAAGCGCGTCTCGTTGCGGCGGGATTGCCAATCTTTGATCCTTCGTAAGGCTTCTCGATAGTGACTGTCTACAAGGATATGGGATTCATCCTTCTGTAAAGCCTCTTCCAGTGCCCTCAATACTGCACCTTCAAAGTCCAGGTTCAGGCTATAGCGGCAAAGGGCGACCAGAAAACGCCCCGATTTACGGGCTTCTTTTAGTGAAACAGCTTTTCTTTCTTTGAGGGCTTCTCCTGGCTTTAATAGGACTTCACTCTGGGCTGTTTCATAATTCCTGAAAAATGCTTCTATTTCAGGGAGATCGCTTGGACTGGCAAAGTATTTTGCCATCATTAACAATAAATGTGATTTACCCGTGCCATAGCTGCCGGATAGAAAATAGAACCGACGATCCAAAGGGTTGAGTGCGTTCGCAATTTTTTCAAAGACCTGCCGATGAGCCGCGATGGGTTTGTATCGTTCCATCCTTCCGCGATTTTTTACAACATCGTAGTACTCTTCATATAGATCGACATAGCTTGTATAACCGCTGTTAATTTGGACGATGTCTCGAATTTTTGTCATAGCAAAGGTACTCCCTTATCCAATGTCGTTGAAATCATTCAACCGGAATATGCGGCTTTGGCCTTGCGAATCAAGTATTTTTAACGACTCAATTTCTTGCGATGTTTGCAGCACAACTATGAGTTTGGCTTTCATTCCATCTTTGTAACTATCCCATTGATTTTTGATGAATCTGAAAAAGTCCTGCCGCTCTGATTTGCGCCAAGTATCCAGAAGAAAGTCAACGCGATCAATCACAAGGAATGATTGGCCTTTACTTTGTTCTATTAACAGTCCTCTTAATTTTTCTGGACTGAAACTGTCAATATTCTCGCTAAGATTTGGAGACTGGATAAAAAATTCCAATAAATCCAAATATTTCCCATTAGTTTGTTTACAAACCTTTTGGCAAAATTGGGTCAAAGATGGGCTTTTTTCTGGAATGTCATGTAAAATAATCGCCCGGTAACGTTCTTGTTCAAGACGGATTAAGGCGTCAAATACACTAATTGGCATCATTCCCCCCATAAATCCGTTCTAAAACAGATTCTTGCGTCATCGAATCAGATAAACGCACTTGATCGAGATTAGCTAATTGTTCTAACCGGACCAATCCCCCATTGTGTAAATTACCCAATATTGTTCTAACTTGGTATTCCGGTAAATTAAGCACCCTACCCGGACTGTATTCTGCCAGGCAAGCATCTTCTGTATTGATAGCTGAAGATCCTGGCGAATATTTATCTCGATAATAAAGTAAACAGAAAAGAAATGCCAGGTCTGGGACTTCAACTGGATTGGATTTTTTAAAATTGCCAGTACCTTCTACCCCAAGAATTCCCAAACGAGACAATTCACTTCGTGAATAAGCAGCGAATACCGCCCCAACCTCTTTAGGTAGTTTTTCGGAAACCGTCCTCTCTGAAAAATGAATGGCAAGATCTGAAAAGTATTGCGAGCTTACTTGATCCACTTCAAAGCAATCCTGAACAGGTAAAACCGAATTGATTATCCTATACCATACAACCCATTCTGGATTACTGGACACAATATAGTGAATAATCCATAGGGTTTCGAGTTTATCGAAATACGGATCGGATTGAATAATGGCTTTCCCAAAGTGGGTAAGCGTGGTAACTCGCAGACGCACTAATCCAAATCCGGTCATCATACTGATCAAATTCTTAACTTGATTTTCGGGAATACCTAAGGAGGTAACAATCTCTAGCCGAGATATCTTTTTCTTATCTCCTTGCAAAAGAAGGTATTGAAGGATGCGAGAGATTTGGTCAAAACGAGGGCGGTAACCATTTGTAAATTGAAGTTTCATAAATTTTCCTTTAAGAGGATGACTTCAGCTATTGCATTTCCTAAAATCAATCCATCTGCGGATATAGAATCATCATTTTTCGAAATTCGAAACCTGGGTTTGGCTTCAAGATGTAAAGCAGCCATTTCCCTTTTTCCTGCTTCTATTAAGGAGGTGGTCTCTAATGCCGGAAGCACCAGAGTAGTATCAATTTCCTTATCTTTTGAGATACTTTTAGCTTTATTCGAGCCTGCCTCAATTTGAGCAGATAAGGAATATTGATAATTCAGCTTTGTAGCCAATTGACGACCAAAATCTAATGCGTTGCCTAGCGAATTGTTCCCCGCTGAAATTTCGATATCTTGCTTTCGTTTATCGCCCGCACCGTGACATTCTAAGAGCAAGTATGTTTTCTCCGATAACACTTCCTTGCAATAAGGACTGTTCACATCTTTATTAGGGTCATGATCCGTTGAATGAGCAGCGATGACTAATTTACAAGGGATTTTTTGATCACTCAACTCTGAGAAAACAGCTAATGCAAAGGAAGCGGCATTTTCATCAGAGTCGCGCCCTTTCCTTCCCCTTGGATTGGTCCAATTTTCAGCGATTACAATTTCTCCAACAGCAGCTTGATGCGGAACGCCAATCACAATATGAAAAGGTGGTTCTCCATTTTTAAGAATTACCAAAGTATCCTTAGATTCTAGCAAACCTAAAAGCTCAGGCGAATAAACCCGTGAAGAGCGTTGTTCCCAGATTTGGCCAGCATAAATCTTGATTTCCATATGATTGGTTTTTGGGCGTCCTTTACTTTTCATTCGCTGGATCGTTATTAACTTCTTGTTCTTTGATCCATTTTTCGAAGGAATCTTTACGAAACCGCCAGTGTTTTCCAACTTTAAAACCAGGTAACCGCTTGTCTTGCACTAATTTATAAACAGTCGATAGTGGGAGCCGTAAATATTCAGCTACTTCCTCTGCCGTTAGGAATTCGGAGTCCATCAGAGCCTCCCAAGTATTTTGTTTGAACACAGTTGCTTGAGATTATTATAGCATCGCAAGGAAAAAGAGAAATGAAAAAACGCCCTTTAGTTTGTTTTTGAGCGTTTTGTCGTTTAATGAAACTTACTTAAGATGTAATTACTTGTTTAATCCGTATTTTTCAAACACATTCTTTATTAATTCTGTTGTCTCTGGAGAACTGGTTGAAATGTTACCTTCCTTTAGAAGTCTTTCAACCTCGAAAATGGCTAACACTAACCTGGAGCGATCCTGTCCTTGTAAGTGTGAAAATTGCTTGTATAGTTTCAGTAACTCAGGCTCAGGTTTCGGACGATCTAATACTCTGTAAACATCAATTCCGAGTGTCCCCGCAATACTCAGAATTTCTGAACCTTCAGGTAAAAACTCACCATGCAACCAGCCCAATACCTTGGAAGGTGGATAGCCTAACAGATCGCAAAAGGCTATGAAATCTTCCT
>CALBTS010000388.1 GCA_937968035.1 uncultured Methanomethylovorans sp. | reverse complement strand
TATCATGGTTTGATTTCATTTTCATGGCTTCTGCTGAGGCTTTAAGCAAGTCCAATGGTTATTTCTCCTTAGCTATAAACATCATAATCTTTTCGTTGGCTATTTTTTGGGCTTCTTCCCTGGTTGTTCCGCGAGTGGTCACGTAGTAGATTATGCCAACTCCTTGCCTCTCTTTGGTTACCTTATTCACCGGGTTGCCACGCCAATGAGATCGAGGGGTATGGAATTTCCCTTTCCATTCATCTTTATGTGGATAGTATTCAAAGTCCCAATAACAAAGCTCATTAATGCCCTGCCTGTTATAGGCATCAAGCTCCCACTTTTCAATTTCACCGATGTAGTAGGAGTTCTCTGTAATGGTGTCTGCGAAGAATTGAGCATCCTCTTTGTTCGAAAAAACACCCTCGATACGGTAGTCAGAGTAGTCACCAGATGTGACAATATAGATTGCTGACATTATTTTCCTCCGGCTATAGCTATCATGATTTTCTCATTGGCTATTTTGAGGGCTGCATCGCGTGTTTTTGCTTTAACCCATATTGTGTATGTTTTTGCTCCATAAAACTTGGCTCTGTCTGATGGCAGGTAAAAATATGGATCCGAAACGGTAACATGATTGTGTGTTGGGTTGTCTGTTTCAAGTTCTTCGTCATAGGGGCATTCTATTCTCCATTGATGATCCTCAGGTTGCCACGGGTCGTAATCGACACGGTACACATAGTCTAGGTCTACGTATTTATTCAGCGGATATTCTTCTATGTGTTTTTTATAGTAGGGGTGTTCTGCCCCTGCTGCCACGTATGCTTCTGCCAGGTCTTTTGTGTCGAACACTGCGTCTATGCGGTAGTCGCTATATTCACCGGATGTAACGATGTAGATTGTTGTCATTCTTGCTCACCCCACAATTCTGTTAGTAGTTCTCTAATCTCACTTATCTTTAACTCGATTCTGGCTTCGTTAGTTAAATATTCTACCTGATCCAGTAACCTTAGAACTTTCTTGCGCTTCTTTGTCTCAAGGTAATCACCTAATACTTCAATAGCACTTCCTGCATTAATCTCTGTCTGGATGCAGTTATCACACCATTGTTCAGTTGGTTTTAAACCGACGAACACTGGTGCAACCCAAGGTTCTCTGCCACATTTATCACAAAGGTTGGTCATTGTCCCCCCACAGTAGTATCAATTTGTCCTTGATTTCCAGGAGCCTTGCCGGGTCGGTATTTGATTCTCCATACTTAGCTAAGAGCGCCTCAATTTCTGTGAGGATTTCATGTCTATGATCATATTCATCTCTAATACTCACAGCGTCCGGGAACATCTGTGCTCTGACGATACCGCAGTATGTGTCATCGTAGTCTTCGACACTTAGTTCCGACTCAAAATCACTAGGGTATCGGCGGCCTGTGAGCCATTTACCCATAGAGCAATGGTCATATTCTTCATAGTCCCAGTCATAACTATCAGGGTTGGTGCAGAAGTAGAATTCATTATTGTTGTTTTGAGCGTAATATATGCAGTTTTTACACGTCATCTCTTCGAGTTTACTGATTACAGGTTTAGTTTCTGGTGGCATCTGTTAACTTCTCCTCTAGTTCCTTAATTTTAAGT
>CALBTS010000387.1 GCA_937968035.1 uncultured Methanomethylovorans sp. | reverse complement strand
ACGCCTATCTTCATATGGTATGATCTCCTATGGTTTATATAATAGCACTTCATCGTCTTATTTTAAAATGTTGTATGTAAGTATAAATTCTGTATTTCGTTCGCTTAGATGCTGTCAGCGTGAGCTGAAAAAGTTTAAGTTTTTTCCAGCAGGCTCCGAAATAGAGGCAGATCTTAAAGAGTAACGTTATGGACCCTTGTGGAAATTATGGATACGGTACAAAGCATTGCATGCGTTCTTATCATAAACTTCCCCTGGTTTTTCCAGATGGCCACAGCCACAGCTTCGTCCAAGGAAGGTCGCTACCCGATGTCTGAGTTGATGCAGTTCGTCTTCCGACATATTTTTTAACATATCGCTATGTTCTGTTTTAATGTGGGTCCACATGGCTGTTTCAACTTCATCCAGGTCATAGCCATGCGCCATGAAATTACAATTACTTATCCCTACATCATTGCATTTTACAATTCTCATTTTCATAGAAAGTGCCCCATCATACTAGGATAAAAAGTAATCCAAGTGATAGGATATAAAAGCAGTCATTTTGAACTAATACTATGGTGACTCTTTGGTGAGGCATTTTAATAGATAATAAGAGTCACAGAGCTATATTTAAAAGGTGCGAAAAGTATTTATACAACATAGTTGCATTCTATCACCTGAGAGAAAAGAAATATATAGATAATGAGGGATATGAAAAGACTTGGAACAGTGCTTCACGCTTTGGGGAATGCAACCTTGGTCATTCTAGGGGATGATAAGGGGCCCAAAGGGGACAAGCCTCGTATGAATTCTTTTGTGATGGACAAAACTGTCAAGAGGATTGGCAAGGTCACCAGCTATTTTGGTCCGGTGGAAAATCCATATTATATTGTGAAACTTGACAGCCGGGGTAATACTCTGGAAGCTCGGCGTTATTTGAATGAACGTCTATATGTTCAATGACTGAAACATATAAAAATCTAATGTCAGGCTTTTGTCTATAGTCACATAATCACATTCAAGTTCGTCTGTAGTATCTTCAAGGTGAATAAAATGGTCGAAGTCGAAAGGGTACGGTATTCAGACACTTCTGAAAGGGAAAAAATACGTGCTATGATAAAAGCACGTAAAGAGAAAGAACAGAACGCTGAAGTTGAGAATGCAAAGGTCCAGTGTCCGGAATGTGGCAGTCGCAATCTTGTACAGGACTATGAAAGAGCTGAGCTTGTGTGTTCTGAGTGTGGTCTGGTAGTGGATGCTGAATTCGTGGACGAAGGACCTGAGTGGCGTGCTTTCGATCACGATCAGAGGATGAAACGTTCCCGTGTGGGTGCACCCATGACATACACGATACATGACAAGGGTCTGTCCACAATGATCGACTGGAGAAACCGTGACTCTTACGGAAAATCCATCTCCTCCAAGAACAGGGCACAGCTTTACAGGTTAAGGAAGTGGCAGCGCAGAATACGTGTAAGCAACGCCACAGAAAGGAACCTGGCCTTTGCGTTATCAGAACTTGACAGGATGGCATCAGCTCTTGGTCTTCCCAGAACGGTGCGTGAAACAGCTGCTGTCGTGTACAGAAAAGCAGTTGACAAGAACCTTATCCGTGGAAGAAGTATTGAAGGTGTGGCTGCAGCAGCATTATATGCAGCGTGTCGCCAGTGCAGCGTGCCAAGGACGCTGGACGAGATCGGAGAGGTTTCAAGGGTAAGCAGGAAAGAAATCGGAAGGACCTACAGGTTCATTTCCAGGGAATTGTCCCTGAAATTAATGCCTACTTCACCCATAGACTATGTACCAAGGTTCTGTTCAGGCCTTAACCTCAAAGGTGAGGTGCAGTCCAAGGGAGTGGAGATCCTGCGCCAGGCTTCCGAGAAAGAGCTTACCAGTGGCCGAGGGCCAACAGGAGTGGCTGCAGCTGCTATCTATATTGCATCTATCCTCTGCGGTGAGAGAAGGACCCAGAGGGAAGTAGCAGATGTGGCAGGCGTGACAGAGGTCACTATCCGCAACAGGTATAAAGAACTGGCCGAAGAGCTGGACATAGAGATCATCCTTTGATACCATAATGCCTGTGGAAAGGTTTTTACCTTTCTTTTCCTTTTTTGTGCTCACAGCATATAGGCACAGTGGAAAATGTTCGAACTTATAGAGATGCTTACCATAGGTTTTGCGGTCGGTATGTCCGGTGCGCTTGTACCGGGACCGATGTTATTCGCCACGATAGATAGTTCCATGAAGACGGGCTGGACGTCAGGACCGAAGGTGGTACTGGGCCATGCACTGCTGGAGCTTATCATTTGCATTCTGATCGTTATTGGCATGCCCTCCCTTTTAGGCGAGAGGGAAATATCTGCAGTATCGCTTATCGG
>CALBTS010000386.1 GCA_937968035.1 uncultured Methanomethylovorans sp. | reverse complement strand
TCCTCAGGGGAACATACAGTACGTCAATCCCGCTTTTGAAAAGACTACCGGCTATACATCCAAAGAAGTTATGGGTAAAAATCCGAGAATTCTAAAAAGTGGTAAACATGACAACTCCTTTTACCAACAGCTTTGGGGTTCCATAATTAATGGATCAGCATGGCATGGGGTGTTAATTAATCGGAAAAAAGACGGCTCCCTGATTCAGGAGGAAGCGTCAATATCGCCGGTCAAAGACTCCGCGGGAAATATCATCAATTATGTAAGAGTTTCTCGTGACGTAACCAAAGAGATCGACCTACAAAGGCAACTTATTCAATCGCAAAGGATGGAGGCCATAGGTACTTTGGCGGGTGGAATAGCCCATGATTTCAACAACATTCTTTTTGCAATTACTGGCAACACTGAATTGGCGATTCAGACTATAACAACTGACGATCGTTTAAGTTCATACCTCAGTAGAGTCCTTGAGGCGGCTAATAGAGCCAGAGACATGGTGCAGCAGATACTCGCTTTTAGTCGTCATGACAAGCCTGAACGACAACCTCTTGATATTAGCCCTGTTATTAAGGAAAGCATTAAATTTTTGAGGGCTTCTATTCCGCCAAATATCGAAATAAAACAGAATATTCATCCCAATCTTCCTCGTATTAATGGTGATCCAACACAAATACATCAGATACTTATAAATCTTTGTGTAAACGCGTCACACGCTATGGATAGGTCCAACGGAATTTTGGAAATTTCTCTTTGTTCAATTAACCTTGACAGAGAATTTGTAGCCGATAGGATTTCAATAAAGGCCGGTGATTATATAAATCTCACGGTTCGCGATACTGGCAGCGGAATGACTCCGGAAATAATGGATCATATTTTTGAGCCCTATTTTACTACTAAGAAAAAGAGTGAGGGCACTGGTTTTGGTCTATCTATAGTCCATAACATTGTGCAAAACCACGGAGGGTTCGTGACGGTTCAAAGCGATCTTGGTAAAGGATCTACCTTTAATGTTTATCTTCCGGTAATTGAAGAATGCTTTGAAAACCAGTTTAAGACTCAAGAAACTTCTCCTATTGTGGGAGGCCATGAAAAGATACTTTTAGTAGATGATGAGTCGGTGCTTGCGGATGTCGGCAAATCGATATTTGAAAGTTTGGGATACCAGGTAGAGGCCTTTACTGATCCTGTTGAAGCTTTAAAAGCTTTCGAAAAAAGCCCGGGCGAGTTTGATCTTATTTTTACGGACTTGGCGATGCCAAAGATTTCGGGTGATGTTTTGACACAAAAAATTAGGGCCATCCGACAGGATGTTCCTGTTATTTTTTGCACCGGCCTGAGCCAGTCATTTTCTGAGGATTGGCTGAACAATCTTGGCGTTAGGGCTGTTATTGAAAAGCCACTACTTAAAAAAGACATGGCCAGGGTAGTTAGGACAGTTCTCGATTCAAGAAGTTAAAAATTTTTTCTTGCAATGAGACCATTTGGTCTCTATAATGATTGCATGACGGTTACTGAAAGACAAAAACAGATACTGGATTTCATCAGAATCTTCCAAGAGAGAGAGGGTTTTTCTCCTTCTTTGAGGGAGATATGTAAAGGTATAGGTCTTGTTTCTCATGGCAGTCTCATAAGGCATATCCGTTTGCTTGAGT
>CALBTS010000385.1 GCA_937968035.1 uncultured Methanomethylovorans sp. | reverse complement strand
CATTTGCATCCAGCATAACTCCGGCAAGTTGCAGGTTATTGAGGACACTGGAGAGATAATTTTCAGATCCATTCTGCTCTGTTTCTTTTATTTCCCGTTTGTTTACATTCATATTTTGCAGGATCACACTTGCGGGGTAATTTTTTGACAGTGGCTGGACTTTTAGTAAGAACCAGCATTCTCCAGTGGGACCTATGGATCGATATTTAAATTTGAATATTTTCGATCTGCCTTCGATGACATCTCTTATTCCCCGGTTTATGACAGGTGTTTCTTCTCTTTTTCCTGTTAAGTCCACGCAAGCATCTAAAAAATTATGTCCTTCACTGAATTCAACAATATCCAAACCGTTCTTCAGCGCGAATTCTGTCCAGTTTCCATTTGTATAGGTAATGATCCCGGCAGAGGATAATACGATAATACCATCTTCCCGGAGATCCATTGGATCTGCTTCACGTTGGCTATTTAAAAATGCATCGGTTTTGGAAGGCATGTATGAACCATGTTTTTTTTATATCCATTATATAATAACTGTATTTATATGTTGTCGAAAACATGTAGTATTTTGTCTTGCAGCCTATTACTTAAACAACTCTTTCTCCCTGCAATGGATCAAAACTTTTTAAGATGAAAACTTGATCAGAACTGCAGGCCAAATATGGTCCATAGGACCAAAAATGTGGCAACGATAAATGTTCAGCAGAAAAACATATATGGGTTAATGGGTGATTTAAGCCACAAGGAGAAGGTAATATAGGATCATAGCTCAACCGGACCAAGGACCACCGTTCATTATCCGGCAACAAGGAGGCATTTTGTGTTCACCATTTATAAATCAATAGAAAGCGAGATCATCATCCTTGACAAGATCGAAAAGGGAGCATGGGTGAACATCGTAAATCCCAATGAAAAAGAGATATCCTGCCTTTCTGAAGATCTGAAGATACCGATCGAGCATCTTAAAGCTGCTTTGGATGAAGAGGAACGTGCCAGAATTGAACTGGACGAAGAATGCACCATTGTGCTGATAGATATCCCAGTTGCAAGCAAAGATACATCCGAGAGAGGTATTTACTATACGATACCTCTTGGTATCATCATCACTAACGAGAATATTGTAACTGTTTCTCTAAGGGAGAACTCAGTTATAAGGCCATTTTTAGAGAATACGGTCAAGTCTTTCTGGACATTTAAGAAAACACGTTTTTTGCTACAGATATTTTATCGCAATTCCAAAGTCTATCTCCAATATCTGAGAAACATAGATAAAACAAGTGATGTTATCGAAAGCCGGCTACACAGATCGCTGAAGAACGAGGAATTGATCCAGCTCTTAGAACTTGAAAAAAGTCTTGTTTATTTTTCAACTTCACTAAAGAGCAATGAGATAGTCCTTGAAAAGATCCAGCGGGCAAACCTCATCAAAATGTATCCCGATGATATGGAACTGCTTGAAGATGTAATTATAGAGAACAAGCAGGCTATAGAAATGTCCAATATTTATAGCAATATCTTGACCGGCACAATGGATGCTTATGCTTCCGTCATTTCTAATAACCTGAACATGGTCCTGAAATTTTTAACATCCGTTACTATAATCATATCAATACCAACAATGGTCGCAAGTTTTTTCGGGATGAACGTACACGTTCCATTTGAGAACGATGCCCATGCCTTCATGATAATATTCATGATATCAATACTATTCTCTGTGATATTATCGGTATTTATGGTACGGAAAGAACTGTTCTAAAAGATGTGTTCAGAAGTGTAAAAAGTAATTAGAAGGCTGGATGAACTGGTACAGCCTAATTTATACCAGTTCAATTCAGCATGATCATTTAGCTGATCAGCAATAAGCTACCTTTGAAGGTGCATCTTCCATTACCACTTTTGTGATATCAAGAAGTATAAGCATCCTATCTTCCAGCTTACCAACGCCTTTCAGATAGTTGGCATTGATCTTAGTGGAGATGATCTCAGGCACCGGCTCCACCGTAGATAAAGGCAGTCTCAGAACCTCACTCACTGAATCCACTACCATGCCCACAACATTTTCATCTACTTCTGCTACTATGATGCGGGAATTGTCATCGTGTACCTTTTGCTCCATACCGAACCTTGTATCGAGGTTGATGACTGTTATGATCTTGCCCCTTAAGTTGATGACCCCTTTTACATAATCTGGAGAGTGAGGAATACGTGTGATCTCGGGTATGCGGATGATCTCCTGTACCTGCATGATCTCAAGTCCGAATTCTTCTTCACCGAGCTGGAATACCACAAGTTGTAACAGTTCTTCAGAACGTGTTTCTTTTTTAAGTCCTGTTTCTTTTTTTAGTGCTAATTCTGGCATGAAGATACCTCATAAAATATAAAAGACATTATACAATTGAATTGTATATAAATATTCTTATCAAAACTTGACTCCCCAAAACAAATGGAAATTCAGAGAAAAAACGGCAATCAAAAGAAGTTCTTTGAACTAACTGCCCTGAAAATAAAAAAATACAAGTTACACAGTATTCACTATAAGCTCATAGAACATGAGCGATGTCGTTTGCAGACTAAATGTTCAAAGAAGCTTTATCTCTAAGCCTACAACAGGCTGCCCCAGTCCAAAGTTAACCAGCACCTGTGGGTAGAGTTCACCGATGACACCCACTTTATTTCCGTTGACAAGGATATCAGCACGTCTGCCATTTATGAAAGCCGGGTCCTCTGATGCCACAATCTCATAAGACAACTGCCTTTCTCGCATAATAGCATCAATTAATTCCCTTACTTCAGTGAAATTGGCACCGGCGTGTATAGCTACTGCAGCAAGATGCAGACCATTTTTTCCATTAGCTACGATCTCGCCTACTTCAAAGATGCGCTGAGGAAGCTCTCGATGTTGGTTAAGAGATAATATTTCCATCAGATTAGGCAAAAGGGTCGTCCTTATCATTGTCTGGTCTTCGCTGATGGGATGCATGACACATGTAACATCATCGGTCACCGGACGGCACATCCATTCAAAGTGGACTTTTTCACTGGTAAGTGTAAACGGCATCACTTCCGAATAACCAAGACCTACCATAATGTTCCTTACATGACCACGCTCCAGTGAGAGCGGATGCTGAGTCCCGATTGTCGCATTCATAGGTAGGATCGGTTTTATGTTCTTGTATCCGTAAGCTATGGCTATGTCCTCTATGAGATCTGAGTTATCCAGGATATCGGCCCTGTAACCTGGGACCTGAACTTCCACGGTGCCGTCTTCAAGCACTTTTGCACCGAACCGCATACTTTCAAGCAATTCAGCAATATCCTTCGGAGATAGCTCGATGCCAGACAGGTCCAAGACCTCCTCAGAGGTTAGTTTCCGGACCTCAGGAAACATATCTGGTGTCATGTTCTCAGTACCGTCCGCATTGATGATGCGTACAAACTCCACATGACCACCCCTCTCAGCAAGAGCACTTGTAACGATGATAAGAGCGGTGTATACAGCATCACTAAGACCTGTAACGTCGATAAAGAGATCTGTAGTACCCTCATGCACCCGCGTGAGAGTACCGTTTATGATAGGAGGGAAGGAAAGTACATTACCATTGGCATCTGTGATCAATGGATATTTTGACAGACCATCTACAAGATGGGCAAACCTTACCCCCTTTGGGTGCTTTTCAAGTATTTCCCTCATGGACAAAGGCTCTGTGAAGTCCAGAGGCACGAAACGGAAATCCGGATCAACTGCCTGATATTTGAAAGGCGGTTCGATATGTGCCATGTCATGCACACCAATGGAAACC
This sequence comes from uncultured Methanomethylovorans sp., assembly GCA_937968035.1. Lineage (GTDB taxonomy): Archaea > Halobacteriota > Methanosarcinia > Methanosarcinales > Methanosarcinaceae > Methanomethylovorans. Next base: position 2,447 of record CALBTS010000385.1, on the reverse strand, counting down.
TTCTTACGATCACGCCCGATAGCCCAGTGCAGGTCTTCCTGCAGGTCCATAAGGGACTTTATAGAAGAAGAGGTGAACTGCATACCTCTTACAACAGCACATCCAAGGACCGGCCTGACCTCATCTATCGCGGCATCTTTATAGATCTCTACACTGTAAGGTTTGACCTCGTACTCGCAAAGCCCTTTCTCAATTCCAAGGAAGCCACGCATGGCCCTCGCGGCACCCTCAACACTGTATAGGTCAGGACGGCTTGGGAAAAACTCGATATCAACATGATCGGTTTCTACCCGTTCGACATCCGCACCGATCATTGGAATACGGTCGATAATGGTTTTCCTATCTGCACCTGTAAGCTTTTCAAGGTCATTATAATCTAGGGTGATCACTGGCATGGAATGTAGCCTCTTGGTTATTGAAGGACTGAATGCTACCTGAACATGAACCATCTGAGATTTAATGTTTTTGTTCAGGACATTCCCAAAATACCTTACAGCATGATCGATACGAGAACCGTGAGCTTACCAAGGTTGCTTCCAAAAAATACCGTGCTGAACCAGATGATAGGTTCTACTGCTGCCAGTAGATAGCATGCATAATTGTTCATTGAACTTCTTACTTTGTTAATGTAATTGGCTGCGTAGAACATAACAGGCACAAAACTAAGGGAGATAAAGGGCAGCAGCCCAAAGTATACAGAAAAGACCAGAAGTGCAATGGATGCAAAGTTAAGAAATTTAAGTAATCCAAATTCTTTATGATCGCCCATTACGACTGGAATTGTAAGAAGACCATTCTTTCTGTCACCGTCTATATCTCTGACATCAAATAATATCTGTATGGCGACCATTCTTGTAAACACAAATCCTGCCATGATCAGTGCTGCCTTAGTGATAGGAATGGAATAATAAAAGAAAAAGAACAGAACAAGCAGGGCCCATACAGATGAAACAAAGAAATTCTTAAAGGCGACTATCTTTTTTGTGATTTTCTTGAAATAAGAACTGTAAAGAAGACCAAGCACCAGTACTACAAATCCCAGAAGCATAGTTGTTCTGTTGGTATAGTGCAGGAAGAGCATTGTTAGGACCGCAAAAGACCCTGCAACAACAATATATGTTTTCTTGTTGCCTGAGAGATATTTGGCTCTTACGGAATTGGTCAACAGGTCATCTGCAGCACCCTGAGTATAGTCATAAAGATAGATCGGATAGAATATCAGATAGGTCACAAGAAGAAGGTCCAATCCGATCGGTAAACCGAACAGGAGAGAACACATCGCTACGACGGAAACAGCACCCAGAGCAAAAAGATGACCGCCGAATATGAACTCCTTCCAGAAAGAGATAAGCATTTTTTCAAGATCGATGCTAACTTTATTATCTGAAACATACTTGAACATGGAAACCATGGACAAGACAGGGAATGGACATGCTTGTAAGTATTATGAACATAAAATTATAATTTAGAATGAAAAATATGCGCAGAAAATTGATTTCTTGTTCAAAATAAAAATTCTGTTAATAAAAAAGTATTACTGACAAAGTCAGCTGCAGAAAGCGAATTTATAAAAAACAGAATCAATAGATGCTTTATTTGAAGCAGGACATTGATCCATGACAATTTCAATCAATTGTGAGTGTTCATAAAAATACCACTACAGTTTTCCTTAAACATGCTTTTATATGCTTTTTTTTATCTCAGATTGAAATAATAAAATAAAATACTATTTATAAAACGACACCAATTGCCACGCGTATATTTAAAATAGATCATTTAAAAGAACATCTACATAAATATTATGTCATAAATATTATATTATTAGTTAAAAATATGTTCACAAATATAGCACATTAAAAATTAAACAGACATAAATGGATTTGAAACGAAACCCAATGAAAAAAAGGATCTATTCAAAATTGAAAATTTAATTTGATCAATGGTAATTTTAAAAGGAAAGCGATAGCAAAATCAGTCCCAGATCAATAAAAACTAAAAAGCGTGACTTTATTAATAGACAGGGAACGTGATATGAACAGTTGTTCCTACGTGTTCCTCGCTTTCGATCCATATCGTACCACCGTGTGCATCAATAATGGTTTTACAGATGTAAAGACCTAAACCTGTGCCACCATACCTTCTGGTCATCGAACCGTCTATCTGATAGAATTTTTTGAATATCTCACCAAGCTGTGCCTGAGATATACCAATACCAGTATCTTTTACTTGCATGTGAAGGCGATCTGCTTCCCTTTTGGCATTTATAAAAATTCTTCCGCCTGCTGCTGTGAACTTAATGGCGTTCTCGATTATGTGTAACAATACCTGCGGCATATAATCCTGATCAGCCCTTATCATGGGCTCATATGGAGAAACATTACACTCAACATTGATACGGGACTGCTTTATCTGTGAATCCAACGAATACAACGCCTGATCAACAAGTT
>CALBTS010000384.1 GCA_937968035.1 uncultured Methanomethylovorans sp. | reverse complement strand
TCATTCTGACCAGAGAAAACCCTGGATAACTCCTGAAACCGTTGCTCAACTTTCTCCAAAGAATCGCAACCAACGAAAAGATTTGTTTTCATAGCGATATGTTTTTATGATTTCCATCGTAACAAATAACTTATCCTCAAAAAAAGCCACCGCAAAAGCGATGGCAATAGTCTAGAGCTGCCCAAGATCAGCGAAACTGTAATACTCATTCTCAGGAGTCAGAATAATGTGATCAAGTAATTGGATATCCATAATACTTGCAGCCTCCTTGATCTTCTGAGTGATCCTGCTGTCAGAATCACTTGGGGTTCTGTTTCCTGAAGGATGATTATGGCAAACTATCAAACCTGAGGCATTTGAGAGTACTGCAGCCTGGAGAATTACCCTTACATCAGTAACAGTACCGGAGACCCCACCTTTTGAGATTGGTACAATTCCTAAGACTGCGTTAGCCCTGTTGAGTAATATAAGTTTGAATTCCTCAACGTATTCAAGCGTGTTAAGATCCCAGGTCTGCAGGAGGAGATCATAAGCATCTTTTGAGGACTTGATTACAGAACGTTGTGATGCAGGCACTTTGCTTCTGTAACTGAGACATACTTCGGATACGCCGAACAAAGACAATTGGATTGATTTCTTCATGATGGATAAGTTTTAGTTTACATCCACCGGGAGAATAACTTGAAAAACGCCTGAGCAATCCGTCTTGGGGCCCCATACAAATATCAGTAAACACCCCCCCCGGGGGCGGTTTAGAGACCCATACTCCAAATCAGTTCATATAAGTTGCCAGGCAAACTTATATGGTAGAATACCTGCTCAGGCATATAGCAGCATAACACAAGAAAATCTGAAGGAAAATTCAATGGCAGAACAAATCCTCTCAATATTGGTAAACTGAACTAAATTGTTGATAACATGGGCGTTCTTATATAAAGGTGTTAGATATTCCTGATCTTTAGATAGACCAGTAATGGCATGAGCGTATTGCAGCATATGGCGCTAAATTTCAGAGACATATCTGCTGCAAATTAGGAATTTTGAAGGTTATGATAAACATAACCACTAATCAGTGGATGGTGTTATGAAAAGTACCCTTCTGGAGAATTTATCTGACCCTGGCTTGCTTCTGGTGACACACTATTGACTGGTTGGAAGATTATGTGGAAGTGTGTCACCTTTGGAGTTATTCATTTTACGTGATAAACGATCTTAGATATCAATCATAGAGCCCAATGCTGTTAAAACTAAGACTAAACTCTTGGCAATGGGGACAATAGTTTCCTTCCATGAATAGTCTGTAATCATCCCATGTATAACTGACTTCATCGGAGCCTGATTTTTGACTGTGTAAGGAATCATTATCATAGAAGATGAGACTGGGATTAATCAAGTGTTTCGCCTCCCTTTCCATGATATTACCGCTTGTTACCTTACGCTGTATATTGTCAAAGGCTGGATAATTACAGACCTCATTATAATCACACTTCCCTGAGCCAAAATAGAGTGTTTCGGATTTATATCCACAGTTACTACATCTTCCGACAAGAATTCTTCCCATTTTTCAACCTTTAAAGATATTAAACCATGAAATTACTATTTGAATTTCATGATGCAATGCTATTCGATTATTGTTGGTAGAATTAAGGTATCTTAAATAGGTACTAAGCTAGTATGAGATTGGCAGGCCCCCCTTTTAGTAGTCCTTTGAAAAGAGACATTTGTACCCTCCTGTATAGTATCAAAATGCTATTCTGTCATCTTATGACTCTAACTTATTTGGGTAGGAATTTGACACAGTAAGCTGATTGCATTTCTCAATTATTAATTTACGGCATAGGTCTTTGGTTTGCATAAGTTCATTTTGTTTAAGTAGAGTTTTAAACTTAAGTAGAGTGCGGTCGTAGCGATTTCGTTGACTTTTATACCCCGGATTCATTTGTGTAAACCAACTTTTTTTACTTCTGACAGGCTTTAATTCTGACCAGAACGTTTCATTTATTCCATGAAGATATAATGCCAGGTCTTCTCTTGATAAGGTTGACTCATCCGCTGGATCGTAAATCAGGATTTCGTCAAAAGCCTTTACAAGCAATGGAACTAGTTTTTTAAGCTTCTCATGGTCTAGCAGATCATTAAGTGTTCTCAGACCTGTCGACTTAACGAATGCCATTCTTTTTGTTTTGATTTCAAATCTCAGGATATTGTCATCCTGGT
>CALBTS010000383.1 GCA_937968035.1 uncultured Methanomethylovorans sp. | reverse complement strand
TCCTCCCGGTCCGCTTTCCAGATTTCCGGTACCTTTTGTGTCCAGCAGGTGCAGTTTCCTCAGGGTATCGCCTGACAGTACATACCGGAAGGTCCACTCTGCGAATTCAACGCGCTTGGCCTGCAATGCCCTTGCGCTTTTGATCAAAGCCCACAGTTTCTCAGCCTCCACAGGTAGCTTACGGTGCCGGAGCTCTTCCCAGTGTACATACTCGCGGTTGTACTTTGCAATAAGCTCCTGCATCTGCGGATCAACGAACATTGAGAGCATTTCAGGATTTTTCCTGATGATCTCCCACATGTCCGGTGCTTTCTGTGGGATCTTCATAACTACCAATCCGTTACTTTTTGGTAGATACTGGTAGTTATTGGGATAAAAGAGTTACTACCAATTTGGGAGAGATTGGTAGATAATAGTGTCATTTTGGGTAGTAGCGTGTCATCATCCAGCACTTTAACTACACTAGCACTTGTTTCCAGAGTATTATAGAGAGGGATTCGGTGAAAGTACGCTCTGTCATTTTTCAATCTCAATGTTGCCAGATTTTGCAAGTATGTATTTTTGTCTTGTTAATCGAGTTAAGTTATGAGGCAAGCTATTTACAATAAGAGAAGACTTTGTTCCATTGAAAACATAACTGTTTTTCAACTGCTGATTTTCATTGAAAGCAGAAACTAAATTGCTAATTTGCTCGCTTGAAAGCTTATTAATATTTGGCAATATTTCCGAAAGTGTTTTGGCATCATTGAAACTTTGGCAGTTTTTCACAGCGTTGATGTAGGAATCCAGCATTTTATTATATTTTACTAATATTTTTACAATTTCGTGTGGTGCTGTTTTCCAAGAACAAGAGAGAGCTTGAAATTTACCTATGAAACCATAGGGGTCTTTACCAAGCTTAATAGCAATTATTGGAACTCTACGCCCAAAAGCAACACCTACCTCTTGGTCAGTCCAAGAACTATCATGAAATTGGTCAGTCATCAGAGCCACAAACGCATCCATAGAAAAAAGGGCATTTTCAATCTCTTCTTGCCAAGTTATTGTAGGTTCTATATCCTCATGTGCTACAAAAGCTGAAACACCTAATATTTTCAGATTCTCTTTTAGCTCTGCTGTTTCCCCTTTTACTTCACTTTTATGACTGAGAAATACTCTGAACCCCTCTTCTCCCCAAATACGTCTCTCTATGTCAGGAGAAACAACATATTTTTGATCTAAAAGTAAACCCGACCCTTTACGCCAATCATGCCCATCAGGAACATCGATATCGATGAATACAGCATCTATAAACTCATTTTTAGAGTTTTTAACACTATTGAGGTCTTTTTTTATTTGTTCTTGAAACTCTTCTCTCTGCTGGATTGATTTTGGAAAAATAGATTCAGGGGTAATAAAATAAACTGCGTGACCATATATTCCCCCATTCCAATTGTCATAACTCCATTCTTCTTGGATTCTGACCTGAGAATTTACTATTATCTGTTGCTGCTCTTTGTGACCTTCTTGGGAAAAATATATCTTGGAAAGTGCTGCAAGGTAGCGATTAATGTTTTTTGGTATTTCAAAATCTTTTTCATAATCGCTCATATACTAACCTCTTAAATGGCGTGTTCAGCTTCTTTCACCCTCAACTCTCCTGAAATAAGCCTGGGCAGCAGCGTGTCGCGCAGTTCAGCGAGGTTGCGGGATTCAATATTATTTGCAATAATTCGTTCAATAAGTGGCTCCATACATTCATCAATCTTCTTTAACAAATCAGAATTTGAATCCAATACCTTTGCCTCGGATAAATGTTTGCGTTGAATATGACCCATTGTAGTTGCTTTATGTGCTGCGATATCGCGGAAAGCAGGTAAGTGGTATTTAGTCCACAAGTAATAGAACCATTTTGGATACTCTTTTGATGTGACCTTAAAAAGATGTTGATTTAGAGCACCTAAACCTCCGCACCATATTTCAACTTCCAAGCTTCCAGACCACGAAAACAAAACATCTCCATCTTTCACAATATACTCTGCTGGAATTTCTGAAGTTGATATTTCAGCACCTTCTGTATTTCCGACCTTTAATTGAGCAATCTTTATCCTTGGAAGAGTGTCTTTTCCCTCTTCTGGTGGATACTTTTGGAGAGCAAGCCCGTTTAAGTATTCAGCAATTTCATCGAGTCCTTTTATTTTCCACCCCTTCGGAACCTCCCCCAGCTCCGTCTCCTCAAAACTATCCGGGAACAGGTCAGCGATCTCCTCCGGCAGCCCTGTATCCCGACCCTCTGCTTTAGCACGCACCGGGTCGAAGTCCACGAACCACGACTTGAAGATAGCCCGTGCCATTGATTCCAATGTTTCATTCATCCGGCGGTTGAGCTCTATCTTGTCGTCCAGCGTGCCGAGGATATGGGCGATGGCGCGCTGTTCGGGGAGAGGAGGAGTGTTTAGAGCAAAACGTCTTATCAATTTGCCGCTTAGGTTTCTCTGTGCTCCACCTGAAGCGATTTGTATGAAATCATCTCTATGGTACTTGAGAGCATAGAAAAGGAATCGTGAATCACAAAGATTTGGATTTGGAATCATTGCGCAGCAAGCTTGATTTGTTGCTGCTTCCTTGGATAAGATTCCAAGACTAGTAATTGTCTTTCCATCACCATACATTGCCATGAGCACAGTACCTTTTGGAAATAACTTTGCTGAAGATTGCTCCAACGCTTTATCTGTAATTTTTTCCTCAGACTCGTAGAGTATAGAATCCTTCAACTCCTGAGTCTTAAACCATGAGTAAATTCCACCTTCGTAAAAACTCTGATTGCTGCGTAGTGGTGTACCACCACTTGTAACGTTCTGACAAATATCTTCTATCGCTACCACGTTCCAGCCATCTGGGGTAGGGGGGAGGCTTAATGGATTCGTGTACCCATCACTCATCATCCCTACTCATCTCCTCCAATTCTCCCAGTTCTTTTTCCAGTTCTTCGATGGTGGGGAGGCCGCCTTTGAGATCATCGGGCAGGGATTGAGCGAGCTTGTATTCGGCTATTCCGAGGGGTTTGTGTATATCGCG
>CALBTS010000382.1 GCA_937968035.1 uncultured Methanomethylovorans sp. | reverse complement strand
GCGCCGGAAGCTGGCCTGAAAAAACGGGCGTAAGCTACTCTTACTTCGGGGCCAGGTATTATGACCCCAATATCTCCATCTGGCTTTCCGTGGATCCGTTGAGTGATAAGTATCCGAGTTTATCATCGTATTCATACTGTGCAGGAAACCCAATGAAATATATTGATCCGGATGGGAGGGATTTAGATGTTGCGATGAATGAGGATTCAAAAAGAGATTTAAAATCTATTGTTAGTTTAAGAAATAGAGATAGAATCATTATTAATGATCAAGGTAATGTGTCAGTAAACTTAGAGGGGCTTTCAAATAGGGATTTAAAGAGAGATAAAGGACTTAACTTGATTAATGACATGGTTAATTCTGATAAAAAAATGCTATTTGAAACAACTGATATAGCATTACTTAATGATGAGGGTAATTACAAATTTGGTTTTCCAATAAATAATACACCAGTAGGTGTTTTTAATGCGTCAAATTATGGAAAGGATTCAGATAATGGTTATACTTATAGACCTGCTGATGGGTATGATGGGCATGTGGGTATTTCCATGAGTGGTAATTATAATTTTAAAAATAATGGAGATAATGCAAGACGCTCTGTAGTATTTCATGAACTTGCTGAAAACTTCTATCGAACTCATTTTGGATATGATTATCACGGTAAAAGCAATAGAGGAAATGATAACTATGGTGCACATTACAGAGCCAGCATGCGTGAAGGAAATTATTTTGGTAATAGTAGACCTGGTGGAAATATTCGATTTTCTGGTTCTGTTAGTCCAGTAAAAGATATATTTCCAATTATTAATAATCATTATAGGGGTTTTTAAAAAAAAGATGTTAATGAAAATTAAATTATTTTTTTTGTTTATGCTATTTATTCATCAAACAAACTTACTTGCACAAGAAGTTTGGTTTGAATCTTCAAGAGGAATTACAAATGATTATCAACGATATATAAATTCGGGAAACATATTAGGTGAATTTTATGTGAGCCCTGTAATAGAAGACTATGAAATTGAAAATGATTCAATTATCTTAAAAGGATATGTGCATTATGTGTTTAAACGGATTGAAGATATTGACATAGCACTACTAAAAAAAGCAAAAAGAAGAACTATTTGTGAAATTTTATGTAAACAAAAAGTTTATGATTTGGTTGAATACATTGGGGTTACTGATGCAATCGGAAATTTTGAGGTAAAAGTAAATAAGAAAGATAATTATTTATTATTTAGAGATATACAAAGGAAAGAATACATTATTCTTTTTTTTGAATTGAAAGAACAAAAATAAAGTATGACAATTTACATATCCCTACGACCCCATGGTAACAGCTTATAAATTCAACGCCAAAGAACTCGACAGCGAGACAGTGACGGGAGCCAGATTTCACACTACATTTACGATGCCAACGGCGAGCGTGCGATGAAGTACAACGGAACCCTGAGCAAGCAGCAGATCAATCAGTACACACTGATTGACTATGCATTGATGGACAGGTACACCTACTACCCCAGTCCGTTGCTGGTGTTTGGCAGCAACGGTTATTCCAAGCATTACTTCATCGAGGGGCAGCGTGTGATGAGCAGGATAGGTGATATATGGGACGCCGAAGCCGCTCTGATCCCACTGGATACCACTCCCGACGGGGTGGATTTGAACAACAAAGCTGACCAGATTGAAGCACAGCTGGAAACCCATCTTGCATGCCTGGCATTGGCAGGCGAAGTGGATTATCATGTTGATCTGGAATGGCTGGGATGGGAAACAGAACCCATGGTGTTCTTCTACCACCCGGACCATTTGGGCAGCAGCAGCTTCATCACCGATGCCACCGGCGAACCCACCCAGCACCTGGAGTACCTTCCCTTTGGCGAATTATTCATCGAAGAACGAAGCACCTGGAACACGCCTTACAAGTTTTCAGCTAAGGAATTAGATGATGAAACGGGGTATTCATATTTCGGGGCACGGTATTATGACCCGAATATCTCGATCTGGCTTAGTGTGGATCCGTTGAGTGATGAAGCTCCGGGATGGACACCATATAGGTATTGTTTTAATAATCCGGTAAATAGCGTTGATAAAACAGGTTTATTTGAAGATGATATTACCGTCGATGAAAATGGAATTATAACTAACATAGTTAGAAATGATCAACCAAATCGTTTTTTTGATCAAAGTACAGGTAAGGAATTAAAACTAAATGATGCTGCGAATAATCCTAATGATCAAGCTTTATTAAACATGAACTTTGAAGTTGGTAATCAGGTATATCAAAATTTAAGTCACACAGATACATGGAATTTTCTTTTAGACGCTGGATTCGAACCAAGTAAATTAAAAGGCGAAGGTTTGTACGGACGTTATAAAGCCTACTCAAAGGTTGCAGAGTTGAGTTTTGGAGGAAAGGCAGATTTCCCTCTTGTGCTTCTTGATAATGAAAAATTTAATTTGGACTCTAAGTCTACACCAGATGGTAAGCATATGGAAATTACAGGTTTGCCCTTTAGAATTAATGGTTCAAATACTCTTTACAATCCTTCAGATGCAGGGCAATTTATTTGGGGAGCGTGGATGAAAGTGTCTTAACACCCTATTTCCTGGACAGTTTTATTAAAAGGGTTTAGTACTATT
>CALBTS010000381.1 GCA_937968035.1 uncultured Methanomethylovorans sp. | reverse complement strand
CTGTTTATATATCAACATAATATGTGAGTTTTGTTCTATTTTGAGGATGCCCTAGATTACTAACAGAAAAACAACATTTGTACAATAAACAATGGAAAACTTTGATGAGTATTTAAGACAGGGCGAACCAAACAAAGCAGAGAAAGCAAAAGTTTGGAAAACAGCTATCGGCTTGCAACAAGTGGACGGCTTAAAACCATCTGAATATCTCATTGAAACTGCCAAACAAAACATTGAGGGCGACATAACCTTTCACGAAGTAAAAAAACGCATTGACAGTTACTATCAGCAACACCCAACCAAAACAGAGGATGACCGCACCGAAGAAGCCGACAAGGTTTCGGCAAGAATAGCTGAAATTTTGAGTGAGCAAACCTTTACGTTTTCACCTGCAGAATACATGGCCATTCATCGTAGATTGTTTACAGGCATTTACAAATTCGCAGGGAAAATTCGTGATTATAACATCACCAAAAAAGAATGGGTGTTGAATGGCGAAACAGTCCTCTATGCAAGCGCCGATAGTTTGAAGGCTACGTTGGAATATGATTTTGAGCAAGAAAGAAAATTTAGTTACAGAGGATTAAGCGAACAGGAAATTATAGAACACATAGCACACTTCTTCTCTAACTTGTGGCAAATCCACATTTTTGGCGAAGGCAACACACGAACAACAGCCATTTTCTTAATCAAATACTTGCGAAAATTAGGATTCTAACATGTAAACAACGACTTGTTTGCCGACCACTCGTGGTATTTCCGAAATGCACTTGTAAGAGCCAACTACGAAGATTTATCAAGAGGAATTCACAGGACAGAGAAATTTTTGATTCGCTTTCTTTCAAACCTATTGCTCAAAGGAAATTATACGCTCAAAAACCGTGAAATGCACATTCTTGCTGACACTGTATTTGACACCGTAAAACCACAAATTGACACTGTAAATGACACTGTACTTTCGTTGATGAAGCACGACAACAAAATAACGGCTAACGAAATGAGTGAACGCCTAAAAATGAGTTTAAGCACCGTAAGACGAAAAATTAAAGAGCTAAGAAACAACGGAAAAATAGAACGCATTGGCAGTGATAAAACAGGATACTGGAGAATAACCGAATAACAGCCATCAGTTGTCAGCCATCAGTTAACAGCCACCCGGTCATCGAGTAGCCGTTCATGTTGCTGACCGATTGGGAAATATTGTGCCGGCGTATCGAGATGACAGCGGTCAGGACCAAGTCTGAATCAAATACAAATATTTGTCACACATTATTGCTATCTTTGTGACATGCAAACCGACATAAAATGACTTTAAATACTGATTTACAGATACTTAAAAGAATTTCAAAAGCAAGAAGGGGTGTGCTTTTCTTTACGGAGAATTTTGTGCGATTTGGTACGCCTGATGCTGTTCGGCAGGCATTAGGTCGTCTTGTCAAAAAAGGTGAGCTCGATCGGGTAACTACAGGTATTTATGTACGCTCCGAATACGACCCCGTAATCGGCAAGATTACACCTGGTATTGAAGACATTGCCCGGGCGATAGCCAAGCGAGATAAGGCCCGCATTGTACCAACGGGAGATTATGCATTACACAAGCTGGGTCTCACCACTCAGGTGCCCATGAAAGTGGTTTTTCTTACCGATGGCTCTGCCCGCAAAATCACCATTGGAAAACGCAGCATCACCTTTAAAAAAGCCAGCCCTAAAAATGTGGCAGCTGTTGGCGAAATCAGTAGCCTGGTTATTCAGGCTCTGCGCACCATTGGTAAAGATGAGCTAACCGAAGAGCAACGATTAAAAATAGATGCGCTGCTACGTAAAGAAAAGCCTACTAAACTAGAACACGACATGCGACTCGCTCCGGCCTGGATACGCGAAATCATAAAACCCATTTTAAAGGAGGTCCGGCCATGAATCAGATAGCATTGCAGGAATGGTTGAGCTTACCACCCGAAACGCGTAAAGCCGCATTTGCCGAAGCAGCGGCGCGCTTGGGACTGCCTGCTGCTGTCATAGAAAAAGATTGGTGGGTGGTGCGTACGCTGGAGCAGGTTTTTGCCACTTCCATTGCCGGGCATACCGTGTTTAAAGGCGGAACTTCGCTAAGCAAGGCGTGGGGATTGATTGATCGCTTTTCGGAAGACATTGACCTCGCACTCGACAGAGCGCTGTTGGGTATCACCAAACCTGATGAAGAAATGACGGGCTCACAGGTATCCAAATTGCGTAAAGCATCTGCTGAATTTATTTCCGGCCAGTTTTTCCCTGAATTATCTTCTCAATTCCAAAACAGCGGTTTAGAGGTAAATATACACCCTGCAGAGGTTAAAACCAACGATCAGGATCCGATAATATTGGAAGTATATTATCCTTCCCTCACAGAAAACACTCCTTATCTGCAGCCTCGTGTGCTCATAGAAATTGGCAGCCGGTCGCTGTTGGAACCTCTGGAATACAGAAGAATTGCATCTATGATGGGCGAGGCATTTCAAGGACAACCTTTTGCCGATTTGCCCATTGTAATACCCACAGTGCAACCCCAGCGTACTTTTCTGGAAAAAATATTCCTGCTTCACGAAGAGTTTCAGCAAGCTCCCGAAAAAATCAAAACCGAGCGAAAAACACGCCACTGGTATGATCTGGAAAAGCTGATGAACACCCCGTTTGCACAGCAAGCCATGGCAGATAAGAAGCTATATCAAACCATTGTGCTTCATCGCCAGAAACTCAACACCATACGAGGTATTAATTACGCATTGCACAAACCTGAACACATTCGCATTATGCCACCGGATGCTATACAGGACAAATGGCAGAAAGATTACGATGCCATGCGCGAAAGCATGATTTATGGAGAAGCCTTAAGATACGAAGTACTGATGCAACGCATGCAGGAATTGAACCAACAGATAAACCATCTGAAATTAACGGAATAAGATGCTTCGATCGATGAAGGTATCCCCACATAACAATAGCTTAAAGGTAAAGCTTTCGACAGTGATTAATTGACAAGCAAACTGAATATCCAATGGAAAAGAATACAATAGCGCAAGAACAGATCGAGACCATTTTTAGGCAACAAGTCAGAAGTGACAAGAAAGTTAAGAATGCTTACCTGCTTGTTCATTCTGAAAAGCTGGGTATTGATATCAATATTGCAGAAGGAAAGACAGGAGAAATGCAAGCAGACCCAAAGCAAGCAAATCATCTGGCTTCAGTAGGCAAGTTGTTTACTGCAAGCATAATAGGTATGTTACATGATAAAGGTTTGCTACATTTTGATGACTCAATTGCACAATACCTTGATACAGACCTGATGCATGGGCTGCATATTTATAAGGGTAAGAGCTATTCCAGTGACATTAGCATCAAACATTTACTTAAACAAACATCGGGAATAAATGATGTCTTTTTCCCATTATTAAGGAAGATGATCGACGACCCCAATCTTGAAATGACAGTAAGACAAGCTATTGAATGGGGAAAAACAAACCTTAAACCCGTAGGAAAGCCAGGACAAAAGCATTTTTATACGGATACCAATTACTATTTACTGGGTCTAATAATTGAAAGTATCACTAAAAAGCCATTTCATGAACAGATTCATGAAATGATTTTTGATCCACTAAAAATGGATAATTCTTATATAAACGGGTATTCTGAACCCAATCATAAACCCGAATATCCTCCGGCTCATATTTACCTCTTCAATACAAATTTTATTGAAAATAAAAGAATAGCAAAAATTGACTACGCCGGAGGAGGAATTGTGGCACCTCTAAGTGAATATCTTATTTTCTTGAAAGCCTTGGTTAATGGACAATTAGTAAAAAAGACCACCTTGAATCAAATGATTTATGATGACATTAAAATGGGTTTTCCTGCCATAGGGTTTGATTATGGCTATTCTGTATGGAAGCCAAAATCCATTCCTTTATTAATGCCCGCAAAGTACTTTTGCTGGGGTTGTGTAGGTATTACAGGAGCTTTTATGTTTTTCCACCCACAAACTGAATCCTATGTTATAGGTACATTCAATGATAAATCTTATACATCTAAAGCATTGAGGTTTATGCTTACGAAAGTTATTAGATCTTTGCTCAGGTTGAACAAAAAGCAACTAACATGATCGAGTATGTTTATTTCAGCTTGCTGTTTTTTATAATCCACCTTGTATGTTATGTAATAGCAGGAGTTATTGACCTCCAATTGGCTAAAAGAATATATTCAGGGAAAAACAGGATATTCAAATCGTTTTTCAGAAACATGGAAGATGACAAAGAAAGTAAACGTATTGCAAAGCTATTAATACCATCTCAGCTTATCAGAGCAATATTTATGTCATTAGTGTTGTATCCGATACTGCCGTTTCTGAAGGACTTGAATTTTGAAACTCAGTTTATCTTTATGGCATCTCTCATGTTTGTATATGCAGATTTTGCAAGTGCAATACCGTTTTTCAATACCATTGAAGGAATTGTATATTTAAAGAAGGAATTTGTACGGCAAAGCGTGTTTTGGACGATTCAACTTGAAGCGATATTATATAGTCTCATGTTTGGGTTATTATCAGCTTGGATCTTAATATAATATGGCGTACTGCGGTTTGCCATGGGCAAACGAAGTCTGGGATCTTACTAAGTACAGGACAGGCTTCATGGTTTAAGGATGGCTTATATTGCAAGGGGGCTCAGGAGCCATCAGCCATCAGTTATCAGCGATCAGTTGACAGTGATCAGTTTTCAGCAAGCATTCGTAATTCGTAATTCGTAATTCGTAATTCGTAATTCGTAATTATTTGATTTTCAATTCCTAATTCCTAATTCCTAATTCCTAATTAGGGCTTCCTCAAAAAAGCACAGAGTTTATTCGTGACAGTATGTGTAACGGGCT
>CALBTS010000380.1 GCA_937968035.1 uncultured Methanomethylovorans sp. | reverse complement strand
CAACTACGCCTATATAGCCAACGGTTTCAGTGGCCTTTTTGTTGTCGATATCAGCGATCCTGCTGCTCCTGCCTATGTGAGCCATTATGATACCTCCGGATACGCAAATGACGTTGCTGTGGCAGACGACTATGCATACATAGCTGATGGCAGCAATGGCCTCGTGGTCCTTAATATCACAACTCCCGCGTCACCAAGACTTGCCAGTAGTTACGACACTGTTGGTTATGCAAATGACATAGTTATAACAGAAGATCTTACATACATAGCAGCCAGTGATAGCGGACTTGTGGTCGTGGATATAAGTGACCCGACAGCACCAACGCTTGCAGGCAATTATACTACAGAGAATGCTTTTGGTGTTGCCTTATCAGAAGAGAATGCACTTGTGGCAGATTACAATAATGGCCTTTTTGTTCTTCAGATGCACGACACCACACCACCGGCATCTGTGACCAAACTCAAAGAAAGTAATGTCGGCCCAAGCTGGATAAGATGGACATGGATAAACCCCACTGACCCGGATTTCAGCCATGCTATGGTATACATTGATGATAGATTTGTCACAAACACATCCGATACATATTATAATTCAACAAAGCTGGCTGAAGGAACCACACACAATATAGGCATTAGAACTGTGGATACTTCCGGCAATATCAACCCGATAATGGTGAACGATACAGCAAAAACTGCGGACAGGACAGCACCTGCATCTGTAACAGGCCTTAAGGAGATTGCGGTGGGTCCAGAGTGGATCAGCTGGAACTGGGCAAATCCAGCTGATGCAGACTTCAATCATGTGAAAGTATATCTTAACGGCACGTTTATCACAGATACGGCCGGTAAGTCCGTCAGTTCCTACAATGCAACAGGACTTTCTGATGGAACTACCTATACGATAAGTATACTGACGGTCGATGATTCCGGGAACATGAATCCTATCCGGGTAAACGACTCAGCGACCACATTAAAGCTTCCACAGCTCTCTGGCCTCTCCGGAACGAACATTACCACTAACTCCATAACACTTGTATGGCAAGCTTCCGGCGATACCACGAATGTGGAAATAAGCCAGAATGACAGCGTTCTTACAACTGTGAGCGGATCAAACTCTTATGTGGCCACTGATCTGAACAGTGATACGACTTATTATTATACCCTGGTCCCGTTCAATAAAGATGGGCTGAAAGGTAAAGCAGTAATTATCAGCCTTACCACATCCTCTTCCGATAGTAGCGGAGGAGGAAGCAGTACCACAAAAAGTAGCAGTAGTGGTGGGGGCGGCGGTGCCGGAAGCACAGAGGACTTTGAAAATGTAGCATTGAAGGATGTTGCAAATGCATATTTGATAATGGATGCCAACGTTACCTATGAATTCACAAGGGAAGGCAATCCCATCCAGTCCATTAGCTTCTATTCCCTTAAGAACTCAGGTGAGATCACTTCTACCATAGAGGTCCTGAACAACAGGTCAAAGCTGGTGAACAGTGATCCGGAAGGACTCATATATAAATATATGAACATCTGGGTAGGCAAATCCGGCTTTGCCACTGAAGCCAATATCAAGGACCCGAGAATAAAGTTCAAAGTAGATGCGTCCTGGATAGAGGATATGGGAATAAGCCCTGCGGAGATTAAGTTGCAGAGATATAATGGATATGCATGGGAAATGTTACCTACCACCCTGCTAAGCAGCTCTGCCGATTATATTCTATTTGAATCTGAAACACCTGGATTTTCACCATTTGCTATTACAGCTGGAGAGGTATCAGGATCATCAACTGCTGATGATGATAGTAGATTAGAGGCAACTGGCTCCGAAAAGTTTTTGAACAATCCCCTTGGAACAGGAAATGCCGATCTGGAGAAAACAATACCGAAAAAGAACAGAACGTGGACATTGATATTAGTTTTCCTGGTTGGAGGGATCTTTGCAATTGGATACGAATATCTGAAGAAGCAGAGGAATTGATAAGTTCAACCCCTGTACGGAAGTGCAGGGGATCTTTCAGCAGGATCTGGCTATTCCAGCCTTATCCTTTTTTTCTACTAATTTGCCCTGGATATGGAACAGCCATCCAAAAAATGACTGGTATCAACAAAAACTACTTATAAACTTTTTTGTTAGTTACAGGCTTTTGCACTTAGCTTTTCGGCAGTAATTTTCATCTCCACAGTATAGGAAATCGTTGATAGTAAAGAGATAAAAAAGATATTTTCTTCTTAATGCCTGCGATAGATATATTTATAGGGATGCTTTTAAGATAACCAGTTATTAGTTTAAAATGAATTATATATAAATAAGTTCCAGATCCATGTGGGATGGGTGGGACAAAATTCCAAATGGAGATAGAATGCACCTTATTATAGCAGAAAAGCATATCGCAGCAAAAAGAATAGCAAACATCCTTTCTGCAGGGAAGCTCAGCCAGGTGCGTGTGAACGGGGTGGATACATATCAGCTCCAGGCTGAGGACGGGAAAAAAGTTTTTATAGGGTTAAGCGGACACATTGTGAAACTGGATTTTCCCAGATCCTATAACAACTGGCAGAAGGTCGAAGCAAAGGAACTTGTAGATGCAGATATTATTACCGTTTCCACAGAAGCGCGAATCGTAGCTGCACTTAAGAAATTAGGAAAAGAAGCAACAAGGGTCACAATTGCAACTGACTATGACCGTGAAGGGGAGCTCATTGGCGTGGAAGCCCTGGACATAATCCGGGAGATAAATCCGGATGTACATTCTGACAGGGTACATTACAGTGCTATCACCCCTAAAGAGATAATAGATGCATTCGAGAATGTATCAAATATCGATTTCAATCTTGCGGATGCAGGCCATTCACGGCAGGTCATCGATCTTGTGTGGGGAGCTTCCCTGACACGTTTCATATCCCTTGCTGCAGGAAGGCTCGGTAAGTTATTCCTCTCGGTGGGCAGGGTCCAGTCCCCCACCTTAGCGCTTATAGTTGACAAGGAAAGAGAAAGAGAAGCCTTCGAGATCAAGTCATACTGGGAATTGTATGCACAGCTTAAGGACAAAAAAGGAAATGATTTTACAGTCCAGCATGTCAACAGACGCTTCTGGGAAAAACAAGAAGTGGATACTTTAGTCTCCAAATTGGGGAAAAAAGCCGTCATCAGCGAAGTTGTAACATCAACCAAAAAGGATAAGCCGCCTATTCCGTTCAACACCACAGAGTTCATTACAGCGGCAAGTTCCCTGGGCTTTACACCTGCCAGCGCCATGCGTGTCGCAGAGGCACTGTACATACAGGGTTTCATATCATATCCCAGAACTGATAATACTGTATATCCTGCCACCCTTGACCTCAGGGACATGATCGAAGTATTTGCCAGAGGTACATTCAAGGAATATGCAGAAAAATTGCTTGCAAAAGAAACACTTGAACCCACAAGGGGTAAAAAAGAAACTACCGACCATCCGCCTATATACCCGGCATCACTTGCAAAGAAATCAGAACTGAACGAGCAGGAGTGGAAAATATATGAGCTGGTGGTAAGGCGCTTCTTTGCAACTTTTGCAGAACCAGCTGTATGGGAAACCATCAAAGCTAAGTTTGACATCAGTTCTGAAGAGTTCAGCGCCACCGGGGCCAGGCTTGTAGAAGCCGGCTGGAGATGGTACTATCCTTATAATGCACCAGAGGACAGGCTCCTTCCTGCATTGAAAGAAGGAGATGAACTTACAGTCCGGGAAATTGAAGTACAGGATAAGGAAACACAGCCGCCGGGAAGGTATGGCCAGGGACGGCTTATCCGCATTATGGAGGAGCTGGGCCTGGGCACAAAAGCAACCAGACACGAGATCATTAGTAAATTATATTCCAGAGCATATGTGCATGGTAATCCCTTGCAGCCGACAAAAACAGCATATGCGGTCGTTGAGGCCCTTGAGAGATATGCTCCCACCATATCAAAGCCTGAAATGACCAGCAGGCTTGAAGCAGATATGGACAGGATAGCAGAGGGCCAGATCCCTGAGGAGGAGGTGCTTCAGGAGTCCAGGGAAATGCTGAATTCTCTGTTCAATGACCTTGAGAAGAACAAAGACAACATAACGGAATCCCTGAGGGCTGGACTAAGAGAAGATAAAGTTATAGGCACCTGCTCAAAATGCGGATCTGTCCTTATGGTAATGAGATCAAAGAAAGGGTCCAGGTTCATAGGTTGTCAGGGTTATCCGGAATGCAGTTTTTCCCTGCCTCTGCCAAGGAGCGGACATGTAGTGGTCACTGACAAGCTATGCGAGGAGCATGGCCTGTACCACATTCGTGTGATCGCAGAAGGAAAAAGACCCTGGAACCTGGGATGTCCTCACTGCAACTTCAATGAATGGCAAAGGTCCCAGCAGGAAAAAGAAGAAGGCACACAAGAACAAAATACAGTCGGAAACACACCTTCGGATGAACAGGGGAAAAGAACAAAAAAGATAACTGATATAAAAGGAATAGGTAAAGTCACTGCCGAAAAACTTGACAATGTGGGTGTTTCAAAGGTGGAGGACCTGGTAAGCAGGGATGCAGAAGAGCTGGCAAAGCTTACTAATATATCCATCAATAAAATAAGAGAGTGGCAGGAAAATATTGTTTGAAAGGTGTGGATCATGAAACTTAGGTTCTTGGGAGCTTGCAGGGAAGTCGGGCGATCAGCTTTGCTTCTGGACGATAATGTCATGCTTGATTATGGGATAAAAATGGCTGAACCACCTGAGTATCCTGTCAATGGGGTAAGACCACATGTCGTCCTGTTGTCTCACTGCCACATCGACCATAGTGGCCTCGTACCTAATCTTATGGACCTTGAACCTGACGTATTTATGACCCCGCCCACAGCTGACCTTGCAAATCTGCTGCTCAAAGACAGCCTGAAGATAGCAGATGCCACAGGTGTGGACGCACCCTACGACTCCGGGGACCTTCACACATTTATGTACAAAACAAAGACTGTAGACTATCGTGTTAAGTTCCAGACACATGGTTACAATGTCGAATTCTACGATGCCGGTCATATTCCGGGAGCAGCGTGTATCCATGTAACCTCCAAAAGCGGGGAAAGCCTGCTGTATACGGGAGACATTAACACTTCCGACACCCGCCTTGTATCAGGGGCAGTAGAGCTCCCGCAAGCTGATTACCTGGCGATAGAAAGCACTTACTTCTCAAAAGAGCATACACCCAGAAAAGAAACGGAAGAAGCTTTTATCAGATCCCTTAAAAGCACTCTGGATATAGGAGGTAGCGTAATAATCCCTGCTTTTGCCATAGGCAGGACACAGGAGATGCTGATGTTGCTGGATGCTCATGGCATCAGACCATATGTAGATGGCATGGGTAAGGAAGCATACGAAATAATGATGAAACACCCATCTTACCTGCGTAATCCCACTCACCTGAAGAGGGCATTTGACAATGCCATACCTGTAAAGGGTTCCAAGAGAGACGATGTACCAATGGAATCGTCTGTAATAGTCACTACTTCAGGCATGCTCAACGGAGGACCTGTCATGTACTATCTGGATAAGCTGCACGATGACCCTAAATCCAAGATGATGCTCACAGGCTACCAGGTGGAGGGGACCAACGGTAGGATGGCTATGGACACTGGCATCATCGAGAACAATGGAATATTGCAACACCTGAGGCTCAAACTTGAGCATTATGATTTCTCAGCCCATGCCGGAGACCAGGAACTTAAAGCCATTGTGAAGGAGTTCTGTGACAGAGGTGGAAAAGCTGTATTTACCATGCATGGCGATAACACGGAAGGCTTTGCTGCCTGGATAGAAGAGGAAATGGGTGTCAGGGCTTATGCTCCGGCCCCCGGAGAGGAATTCGACCTTCAGTGAACTATCCTTTCTTTTTTCTGGTGCATCTCTTAAGTCCCTCGATGGCACCGCCGTGTTCGGGATCGATTTCAAGTACCCGTAAAAAACATTTTATAGCTTCATCCATCTGCCCAAGGCTGGAATAGGCCATACCTTTTTTGTACCAGATGACAGCGAATTTATTATCGATCTCCAGTTCTCTGTGCAGCTGGCTATAACAATCTATAGCTTCTTTGTGTTTGCCAACATGAGCCAAAGCTATACCTTTGTTGAACAGCGCATTCTCATTTGACTTATCTGTTTCCAGCACTTTGTCATAACAGAATACAGCTTCATCATACCTTCCAAGGTTAAAAAGAGCTATGCCTTTATTGCACCATACATCCACATCAAGCTTGTTATACTGCAGAGCCCGGTCAAAACACTCAAGGGCTTTATCATGCAGACCGAGATAGGAATAAGCTATCCCTTTATTACCCCATATAAGAGAGAAGAGATCATGGTTCCAGAGAGATGGATCCTCAGAGTGTGATTCCAATATCCTGTCATAACAGGCTATCTTTTCTTCAGGGTCCTCACTGAAGAAACCCTCCTTGAACCAGTAATCATCTACGCTCTGTTCATCCATGACCCTATCCTCTGAACATATGATGATCTTACCCTGACCTCAATAATATACTATCGTTCTGACAATACCGGTTACATAAGCTCGATATTTTTATAAATATAAGATACAGCCGGCTTGTAAAACCACCCTTTATATGATAAGAATTATTGTATATATACATGCTCATAGAATCAAAAGATGCTATCTTTTAAAGCAGATAAAGATCATTCTGTTAGAAGTTTGAAATATCCAACTTTATATCCGGAGAACATTACATGCCAGTGATGTCGATAATAGCTTGCAGGATACTCGAAGAGGAGCTTTTTCACGTCATATCATTGGAAACTGCCTTTGACTATCTATTAGTTACAGATACAAAGGAAGCCCAGGGTCTCTTCCGGCGTCTTAAAGCAGTCAATATACATTTTGCATCTGTGCCTGATGATAAGATATCGGAAATGTTGCAGCAGACCAAAAGTTCCTGTAAGAGCAACATTTTTAAGCGGTTATTCATAAATAAACCTCCAGAGGATTTTATATTAGTGGTGCACGTCCTTGAACTGGGACTACACAGGGACCTTACATTGTTGCGCAAAGGAGTATACGCAGCAGTGGAACAAATGTCTGCTTATTCGGATGGCATTCTGTTGTTCTACGGTCTGTGCGGTAATTCCCTGCAAAATATAGAGAAGGACCTGTCACACATCAGATGCCCCATATATCTGTTAAGGGACGGAGAGAGCAACAGAGTCGATGACTGTATAAGCATAGCTCTTGGTGGTAACAGGCAATACGAAGAAGCCTTTGAAGTGTGCAGAGGAAATGGCACACTATTTTTTACTCCTATGTGGGCATCCAACTGGAAAGATCTGGATGCACCGGGAAATAGACAGGAAGATATGGAAACTATATGTGATTCCTTTAAACGGCATCACATCAGCCGCATTGTAAAGATAGAAAAAGGTACACGATACGATCCGACTTTTGAGGAAAACATAAAGAAATTTGCCGATATGTTTGGACTGGAGATCATCTCGATGACCGGGAACGCAGAGATCGTGGAAAGATGTTATTTGGATGCAAAAAACGCCATAAAAAGCGTGTGCAAGTAAAAAACTCTTAAAGCCTCCCTTAACTATGTTCTTGGTATATCATCAATGTGGATCATTTCATTTGCGTCACTGCCTATAAGGCACATCCCTTTTTTGTCCATTGCCCATATCTTGCAAGCCGGCCGCATGTACTGTATAATATTTTCAGAAGGTAAATGATCGATATCAAGGCCGCAGGTTTCCAGAAGGGGATGATCTTCGGGGTTCAGTTCCATTATACTAACTACTTGCCGTAGCAAGCTCAGCAGGTCTTCAATGTTCTCATGGTCCCATGCCTTGATCCTGTTGCATATGATAGGCAGAATACATTCTTGCACACCTTTGTTGGCAAGTATCTTGGAAGCGAGACAGATGGACGCATTATCAGCTTTCGATTCATCATCCGGTCCCCTGAAACAGAAACTGCCCTCCTCGACCATCCGATCGATATCAAAAGGACATCTGGAGCCTTCAATAGCGTTCATAACAATATCTATGTTAAGATCATAATCATTTGCTATCCTTTTAATAGCCTTATCGATGACCATACATTTATCCATTATAGTAAACCCCCTTTTTAATTATCTGTTCCAGATCTGTCGGCGTATTGATGTTGGCAAAGGACACAAGTTCCCTGTCGATGAGCCTGATCAGATCCACGCTTATGAATCTGATATCATGTAACTGCGACACAGCAGCCATCACACGATGATCATTCATAAGTATAGATCTTTCTACAACAGGTATCAGCTGTTCTCTATTATAAACTGCATGTAAAGGCTCTTTTCGGCCATCTCTCCATGTCGGGACAGCTGCACCATGGCCAACCGCCTCCTTGAACAAAAGATCGATAACGTCAGGTTGGAGAAAAGGCATATCACAAGCCACCACGAATACATAGTTACCGGATGCTGCCCTCATGCCTTCCAGTATCCCGGCAAGAGGACCTCTCCCCTGATATTTGTCACACAAAAAGACCACACCTTTGACAAATCGTGAGAAGATTTCCTGCTGTTTCTGGTCCCTTACTGAAATGATCACTTCGTCTACCAACGGCTGCAAGACATCTACAGCTTTTTCCAGTAAGGTTTTATCCTTAAAGGTAAGCAAAGCTTTCTCCTGTTCTCCAAGCCTTGTCCCTTTTCCACCAGCCAGTATCAGTGCCGACCTTTGCATTGAACCTCACCGATCAGATCAATAACTAACATCCAAACGTATTATTATAATATTATGCAATATTAGACCTTTCCGTCGATTTTAAGCTTCGTAATACTTAAAATAGATTCCTGCCTAGTTAAAGGCATGATAGAGGATCCTGAACTAGAGTGTATAGGTACCCTTGCCAGGGAGATACTAGTGGCAGCGCGCACCGCACCCAAAGCCAAAGGCAAGGATGACATTGTGACCGGTATCCTTGAGCAAGATGAACAGGAAACGCTGGCCAGATTCATGGAAGGTATGGCAGATGAAAGAGGAGATCACTTCGCATTCTTCAAAAGGGATGCACAGAATATAAGAAAAGCTGATGCTGTGGTGCTCATCGGTCTGCGCAGCGCGGGTGTTGCAGGACTTAACTGTGGGGCTTGTGGCTATAAAGAATGTGATCAGATGCTTGAAGCACAAAAGGTAAAGACAGATTTCAAGGGCCCACAATGTAGTATTAAATATATTGACCTGGGGATCGCTCTGGGATGTGCTGCAGCCAGGGCCAAAGATCTTTGCCTTGACAACAGGATATTCTACAGCGCCGGTACTGCAGCCATTACAGCAGAGATGATAAAGGCCGACATCGCCATGGCAATTCCTTTAAGTGTCAAGGGCAAGAACATTTTCTTTGACCGGAAATGGCCTTAAGTTTCAGGCAAGACCACGCCGCCGCTCACTGCGATATTCTTCGAGCAGGGATGTCAGATGCTGATGTTCCTGGTCGCGCCTCTTTTTCTTTGCATCTTCCTGCCATGCGGACAATGCCTGTTCCAGAACCTTGGGGTCCACAGTAGCGAAATCATCGAACCTTTGAACATCTACATCCTTAAGCAAAGGCACGTTCCCCTGGAAAAAAGCTTCACTGGCCGCATGTGAAATATCATCTTTTACTATCACAGCCCTTATACCTGTTTCCACCAGTATGGCTGCTGTACCGGCAGCACCTCCGCTGGAGTCTTCAAGCAATACAACATCTCCTTTTTTGAGACCATACATGTCCATTGTCTGCTGGATGGCTTCTTTTGTGAATGCTGTCACCACTTTGACAGGCAGGCCCTCGCCTTTGATCTCTTTCTTGCGGATCTGCTTAAGTTTCTTGATATGCTGCCGTGAGTCCTGCAGAGCCTGCTTTAACCTACTGAGCTCTATTCTGAGCCTCGATATCTCAGTATCACGTATCTGTATCTCTTTTTGTTTACGCAGCTCCCGGGATTCGGCTTTCTTCAGCTTATTTATACGACCTTCCATCTCTGCTATGCGTCTTCCCTTCTCCGAATTGGTTTCTTTTAACTCCTGCACGTATTCCTTGAGGTCATGTATCATATCGTTCTTCTGTCTTATCAGCTCCTGAAGCCTTTTTACCTGCTCATCTACATCGATGCTCACTCCTGTTGCAGGGGCAGCTTCAGATCTGACAGGAACGCGAACAGCGGTTACTTTCTCTATTGCCTCCTCTATAGGATCACCATTAATGACATGGTACTTAATCAGGTCCAGGTCTGCAAACCGCGGAGCCTTTTTCTCCACTCTGCTGAAAATATTCTTGTAATTACGATAGCTATTAATAGCAGCAGCAAGGGAATCCCTTTCATGGTCATTGGAATAACCGAAAGGTCTTGCCATGGCGATCTTTTCTTCAGCACGCAGCTCAGTACCAGGAGTTCCCAATATAGCCTTGAAACTGCGGCGGACCTTCTCCACAGCCGCAGGTGTCGGATAGACATCTGTTGCAACAATAGCAGGCTTTCCGTGATCTGATATCAGCTTGACTACCTGATCATGGGACATACCTCTGAAACTGTTTGAAAAAAGCAGATCACCGTCTAGAGACAGAATGGCTATTCCCACCGTGGTGCCGGGATCAATGCCAACGATAGTGTATTTACGTTTGGATGGAGTGAGAGGGATATACTTGATCTTATCGCGTTCAACACTGCGGATGATCACCTGCACATCTGCATTAATGGAAGGATGGACTGGTATTTTCTCACGATTGCTATTGACTATGAACTCGGTGCGCACATAGCCACCGAAACCCTCTATGGACTTAGAAGTAAAATCAACGCCTGTATCTTTGGAGAACTTGCGCAGGATCTGCTCTATCAGCCGGCTTTTTTCTTTTACGGCACCATGGACCTTCCGTCTGTACCTGTTCTGGCTCCACCCGCCTCTTCCCAGAGACCTTGCCCTGCTGACCTTGATCCTTGTAACATCTTCGAACAGAGAAACCTCACATCCTACACTCATAGCTGCGAGGCGGGCACATGCTTCAGCTTCATCTCCGGGACTGAACTGGTTCATGGAAATACCATGCTCCTGTGCAAGCTTCAGGAGAGGCTGCTGATGCAGGCCGCCTGTTACCTGTATAAGCCTTGTGGAGTCAGGCAGTTTATCAAGAAAACGGATGAGCTCATCCTTATCAGGAGCGAGCTCGAATATGTTATCCACGGCGATATAATCAGGCTTATCCTCCTTTACCATTTTTAGGATACGGCTCCTGCTGACCATGCTGTGGCGTTGCACCTGGCCTTCTTTAAGGATGGCCACAGCATACTTGGGTATCGCCTGTGCCCTGGAGGAGCCTTTTGCGATATCAATGCCATAAATGATGCCGCTATGCATATATTATGTTATTATTGGGTTGCTGGGATATATTGTTGTTCACTGGCCCTTCACATATGCCACTGTTCCTTCAAGTTCTGCCTCCAGCTCATACTTGCGTTTGAAATATGCGAGGATATTCGATATATCCCGCTCCAGCAGTTCGTCTGCATGGGGATGTGACGGCTCTACATACTGAGGCCAGTCTATGATCTGCACACCTTCCTCGTGTACAAAAATATTGTACTCGCTCATGTCAGCATGGATGATACCCTTAGAATAGGTCATTTTCAATTGCCGGAAGATCTCATCCATGAACCATTGCGGTTCCTCCAGCCTGGTTTTGTATAACAATGAACCTTTTGCAATATCCATGACAAGTGCGTGCCGATTGTGATCAATAAGTTTCGGAACAGATACTTCAGGATATAGTTTGCTTATAACATCTGCCTCGCGTTTAGCTGCAAGGCGGGCTGCGTATATCCATGACACGTGCTCCCGGTCACCTATATGACCACGATTGCGTTTTACCTGCGTGAAACTGGTACGACCTTCCCTGTGGAACTTTATCACCACACCTTCCGGATCACCTATTCCCAGCTCTGGTTCCTTTATGGCTTCCAGTACTACAGATTCCTTACCGACACCTATCTCGTTGCCAACGGCACTGATAGTCTTCCTCTGCACGAATGTGTGTAGAGCAAGGGCATCATACCCTTCAAAATAGATCTGATAGCCTTCATATGGAATACTTGTGAAGGATAACAGTTTCAATTTAGCAAGTTTCTTAAGCCTGAAAGAGATGTGATCATAGGTCATGCGGGTGTACTTCATAACATCTTCAACAGGCACCCACTCGGAATTCTTCATTCCGATCTCTATGCCGGTAAGGATACGTATGTCCTTATTGTCCAGTTGTTTAAAAACTTTGATAACTTCATCTATCATTCTGTATTTTATATGGCAGGAAGGTTTAGATGATTTGTGGTTGGCAGGCTATTGAATGAA
>CALBTS010000379.1 GCA_937968035.1 uncultured Methanomethylovorans sp. | reverse complement strand
ACCACTCATTACAGAACATTCTGAAAAAGAAAGGCTACCCGACTGCAATTGGAGATGAAGGAGGGTTTGCACCAAAGGTCGCATCCAATGAGGAGCCACTGGAACTCATCACACTTGCCATCGAAGAAGCAGGATATAGGCCTGGTAAGGATATCTGTATCTCACTTGATCCCGCATCCAGTGGTTTCTATCATGAAGGAAGATACGAACTGCGGCGGGAACAAAAAATGTTGACCTCTGAAGACATGGTCAAATATTACGAAATGCTTGTGGAGAATTATTCTATCATCTCCATCGAGGATGGGCTGGCCGAAGAAGACTGGTCTGGCTGGAAGTTGCTGACAAAAAAGCTGGGGGAACGAATCGAGCTGATCGGGGATGATATATTTGTTACTTCTCCTGAACTTGTTAAACGTGGAATTGAAGAAAACGCTGCAAACTCCGTACTAATCAAACTCAATCAGATCGGGACAGTTACCGAAACACTTGCAACCATGGACCTGGCCAGGAATGCCGGCTGGGGCCTGAATGTTTCCCACCGCAGTGGAGAGACCATTGATTCGTTCATATCAGATCTCACCGTAGCCACCTGTGCCGGCAAGCTCAAGACCGGTGCTCCCTGCCGGGGTGAAAGAGTAGAGAAATACAACCAGCTGCTTCGTATAGAGGAGGAACTGGCAAACAAAGCGGTCTATGCTGGCAGAAGCGCATTTGTGAGAGGATAATGATCTATGCCGAGTGTCCATGGTAAGATGGCACAGGCAAAGCAGGTCGTGAATTAAAATAGCAGAGTTCATTGATCTATTGCTGATGTTTGCAGGCGGCTTTTTAGCTGCCGCAATATCAGGTGCAGCCGGGTTTGGAGGAGCATTGCTTTTATTGCCGCTATTAACAAAGACAATAGGTACAACAATGGCAATCCCTGTTCTAACAATAGCACAATTGATCGGCAACCTTTCAAGAGCATTTTTTGGGTTTAACCAAATCAAGTGGAAGCCGGTTTCATTGTTCATACTGGGTGCTGTGCCTATGAGCGTTTTAGGCGCATATTCTTTTGTAGAAGTGCCAAAAGAGATAATATCCCGCCTCCTAGGACTTGCAATTATCCTGTTTGTCACACTGAAATATTTTAATATCCTCAAATTTAATCCAACTAATCATACAATGGTTTTGGGTGGTGGGATCGTAGGCTTCATTTCAGGACTTGTGGGTAGTGCAGGACCAATTGGTGCAGCATTGTTCTTATCGCTGGGTCTGCCGCCTGTATCTTACGTAGCAAGTGAAGCTACGACTGCAATAGCAATGCATATTACCAAGACCATAGTATATCAAAGGTATTTAGGCATAGGATCATCAGCTTTGTGGATAGGTTTGTTCATTGGCATATCTATGGTTCTTGGAACATGGGCGGGAATGAAGATCATAGGCAAGATCCCACAAGAGGATTTCAATAAGTTCGTAGGGTTATTGTTATGCTTAATTGGATTACAGATGCTGTTATTTGGATAAAACATAAAGTGTATTTACTCCTCATTAAGGAGAAGTCATCCTTTTTTTTCTATAGGGCAATTATCTCTATATCCAAATAACAGGATCATGTTCTGAATATCTAGCGACATCTTTTTTAATTTATCACATTTGTCAACAACATTCTCTTCATGCATTTTTCTCTCTGCAAGTGCCGAACGGA
This sequence comes from uncultured Methanomethylovorans sp., assembly GCA_937968035.1. Classification (GTDB taxonomy): domain Archaea; phylum Halobacteriota; class Methanosarcinia; order Methanosarcinales; family Methanosarcinaceae; genus Methanomethylovorans. Next base: position 130 of record CALBTS010000379.1, on the reverse strand, counting down.
TCGTGCCATGCGTTGCTTCAATGGTCATGGAGAGATTTGTATCAAAGCTGGCACTGAATTTCCTGAATGTAGTGTCAATGTTCTGAGATCGGAAGAGCACACGTCTGAACTCCAGTCACCGAATACGATC
>CALBTS010000378.1 GCA_937968035.1 uncultured Methanomethylovorans sp. | reverse complement strand
TGGTTATACAGCAGTTCCCTGACTTGCACAAGCGAGATACAAGGAGTGAGAGGATGGATAACAAATACTGGCTATTGGTATTGATAAAAATAGAGGATGGACAACCTGTTCTTGAGAACAGGGAAGAAAAAGGAAGTCTTGGAGAAATAGCACAAGGGCTGGCAGCTGAAGGAAATATTATGCTGAACGCGATACCCATCACCGAGAAAGATTATAATCTCTTAAGGCGCATTCCGGAAAATGCAGTTGATTATTGAACAGATGTTATCAGGCGCAAACATGCAGTTATGCATAGGTGTTTCCGGGATCATAGCCGACAGATGAAATGTTGATAACCTGATCCGGATTCCCGGAACTATTCCAATATCAGGCTTTAACTGATATGCTACAGGCCTCATTTTTTAAAGAATAAAGGAAAAGGATTTTGATGACTAAAATGGTGGAAATTACAAGAATTGGTGTTTTGTCGCTGGCAAAGATATTCGGCATACTGTATGCATTCTTTGGCCTGGTCATAGGAGCTTTGATGAGCTTGGTCTTTGTTTTCTCCGGAGCTATGATGGGAGATACAGGCGGAATAATGGGTTTTGTTTTCGGAGCTGGGGCCATCATAACCCTGCCCCTGTTCTACGGCATCATGGGCTTCCTTTCCGGCATACTCATGGCCATTCCTTATAATATGATAGCTGACTGGATAGGCGGCCTTGAGGTAGAAATAGAAACAAAAGAATAGGTCTGTGATGCCTGATATGTAAGGAAGCGAAAAAAGAAAGAGAAGCTTTCAATATACCTTCTCTTGATAAACTGATCTTTGCTGCTCTTTTACACGTTTTAAACGTACCTTACACAATTATTGTCCTGCGACTCATGCTCGATGAAGCCAAGACCTTCTTTTATCTTTTCCCTTGTTTCTGCATCCAGTCCTCTCAGGTTCTTTATTGGGTCCGGTCTTAATGTAATGATAGTAGCTGTCATTGTATTCTCCAGAAAAACTATGGTCCTAATTGATTTGAGTATCTTCTGATCGCGAAGCAGTCGTTCGGATTTGAGGATCTTTTAAAAATGCCATGCATAATGCTTTTACGTTTTTCTTCACTAACATGTCAGGCTCCTGTAGCACTTCTCTAATGTTGATGAATATTATTTATTATATTAATCTAATTATATCTAGATTTCGCTGATAATTCCCAGCTTTGCAAAAAAGCAACCTTTAGAATATAGTATCCTGAAAAGCAGAATAGCAATTGGGAGTGATGGCAAGAGAGAATGTGAATGAGCCTTGCCATCGATTGGATGAAGACACAATACACATACACCCTATATTATATAAATATGTCTATTTAATATACCTATTGATCCTGCGTCCAAGCCATATACGACAGTAAAAAGAACATATTTTTGTACATGTAAGCCATTTTAAAGCACATGCTGCAATCTTCCAGGAGTTTGATCAAAAAATGTTCCGATTGATCCATATAGCCATTGACGAAGCTCGCAGAGGTATGCAGAACGATCATGGAGGTCCTTTCGGAGCCGTAATAGTGAGAGATGGGGAAATAATATCCACAGCTCATAACGAAGTGCTTAGCAGTAAGGACCCCACAGCCCATGC
>CALBTS010000377.1 GCA_937968035.1 uncultured Methanomethylovorans sp. | reverse complement strand
CTTCCCATCCTCAGCTATTCCACCGAAGACCGTACAATCGTCCGGGATGCGACAGGTAGAATTCTAGTTAGCTCTCAAAAAACACATACGGAGTACGAATGAACTTCACAGATAGGATTCGCCCCACAGACAAAGGCATCACAACTTATTTGGATGAGTTGGAAAACCTTGATTACCAAATCCCAACATTTCAGAGGGATGTCGTGTGGGAAAAGGAAAATGTAAAGAAATTATGGGATAGCATTTACAAGTTTTACCCACTCGGAAGTATCTTGGTGTGGAAAACCGATATAAAACTTCAAAACCATAGAAAGATTGGTGGCCATATCATATCAGAAGGGACATTCAACCGAAGTGAATACCAATATATTTTAGATGGACAGCAGCGTACAACTTCGCTGCTGACATCTTTGTATGGGGGGGCAATTGAAGGAAAAGATGGATTTGATCCATCAATATACATTGATCTGTCGATTGAAGGTGAAACGGAAACAGACGATGAAAGTTACAAAAAGAGATTTTTATACTGGGAGGAGATAGATGATAAAAACGGGGTTTTCTTAAGAAACACTGGAAGGCAAAAGAAATTCAACGCTGGCATCATCGTAAAACTCATCGACATTAAAAACAATTTTGGATCCGTAGAACGTTCTTTGGTGGAAAGTGAGTTTGGCGATTACAAAGACTACGACCACCCAATACGTGAACAACTAAGAAGGCTCAAGCAAGTTCTTGATAACTACAGGCTTTCATTTATCGAGTTAAAAGGGATTCAAGTAGCGGAAGTTTGCCAGATTTTTGAGCGAATAAACCAGGCAGGTAAGCCACTTGATATATTTGATATTGTTGTGGCAAAAACATTTAGGCCCAAATCTGAAAACAAAGCCGGATTCTACTTGAGGGAATACATTGATAATTTCCGCAAGTTGAATAATAGCAATTTTATGCAGATCAGCGATTTTGATTATTTGCAAATCATTGCTATTTTGATCCGTGAAAACATTGAAAAATCGGGAATATGGAATATCACGCCACGTTACCTCAATGATATAAAAAATGAGCAAATTGAGGAAATTTGGGAGCCAGCAAAGAAAGCAATAAATAAAACTTTTGATTTCTTTGAAAACACATTAAACATTAAGGGCCCTCAGCTTATCCCGTACAGATATTTCTATCTAACAATTGCCTCCTATTTTTTCAAGAACTCAAGCCCGGATTATGGGTTACTTAAAAAATACTTTTGGTTTCATAGCTTTCACAATGATGACCTTCTGAGCAATACCGGCGACGTCAATTTACATATTGAGTTTCTTAATGCACAAAAGCAAAGTGGTAAAAGTGAGTTTCCAAGGTTTTTGATTGACAGAGATACCTTAAGAAATTCGTCGTATAGTTCAAAAGGTAGATTGTCCAGAGCAATACTTTCTTTGTATGCCAGCAAACAACCAAAAGACTGGAAGTACACCGACAGAAATGTGATTGTTGATAATTTCTTCTTTTCTACTGACAAGCCAAATTTGCACCATATATTTCCAACAAACTATATTTCACAGAATCCCGGTTCAAATGAGCTGAATCATAACAGTCTAATGAATATCGCGTATCTCACACAAATAACTAACTTAGAAATTAGTGATAAGAATCCGCTCAATTACATTCAAGAATATGATTCAAACTCTGAGTTCGAGAACGTTATCAATAATCACTTTTTGCCAAGTGAGCTTTTGGAATGGTCAAGGCAGGAGAATATGCCACCTGATGCGCTGGATCAATTTATAGAAAAACGTGTCGATTTGATTATAGAAGAGTTAAAGAGGGTCTTAGCCGGGGTCAATATTGAAATTATCGACACAAAGCAAAAGAGCTAACAAACACATGCACTCGGACAGCAAAAAGCGGCGCTCGTTCCTCGCTATGCTTTTTGCTGCCGGTGATGTGAAGCGTTATGCTTTCATCTGAATTGAGGGGATCATGGAAGAAGAACAATATCTAGGCTACATAAAATATAGCGGCCCCCTTGTGGAAGACGGACTAATGGATGGGCGAAAGCAGGCCCAGGCATTATTAGGTTTCGATTCGGCTGTACGCTACTTTATTGGCAGGCTTGCTCCTGATCTCCAAAGTTTAGATTTTGAAATACCTGTGCGTATAAAAAAAGGCTCATGGGAAGCTCTGATTCCTGAGACGGTAGCAGGTTGGGCGCCAATCAATCCCCTCAACTTAAGCCTCAACCCGTTGATTTATAGGCATGACTGCAATGTG
>CALBTS010000376.1 GCA_937968035.1 uncultured Methanomethylovorans sp. | reverse complement strand
TTTCTCGTACATCCTTATTTGCCATTTTTTGTACATTGTAAGTTCCCGCTTACATCATTGAAAGGAGTTATGCTGGATGTAGAGCTGAGCTTATGAAAATTGAACCATGAAGAATCTAGGATTAACAGTTTCCTCAATAATATTGGGATTGATCTTTGTTCCCGTTTTGATAAATCAATTTAAAGAAAATGAAACAAGAAAATTTCAAGGAACGAGCTTGAGTGAAACAAATTATGAGGAAGTAAAATTCACTAACGAAGAACAAAACTTATCACTTTCGGGACTATTATTAATACCCAAGGGTGAGGGTCCTTTCCCCGCCGTTGTAATGATCCATGGCTCAGGGTCAAGTAAAAGAGACAACATTTGGTATCTTACCTTGGCTACCTATCTACAACACAATGAGATTCTGGTACTTTTACCTGATAAGAGAGGATCAGATCAATCTGAAGGCAGCTGGCGCACTTCAGGTTTTGGGGATTTGGCTTCTGATGCAATTGCAGCAGTCGAGTATTTAAAATCGCAAAATACCTACGCAATCTTGAATCTCGGAGTAATTGGTTTGAGTCAAGGAGGGCAGATTGCTCCGATTGCTGCAAATAAATGTTCGGATATAGATTTCGTTGTTAATATTTGTGGTGCGGCAGTACCAATGTACGAACAGTTGCTTTATGAAGAAACCAACAATTTAAAAGAGATAGGGTTCTTGCCAGTGATTTCAGCTGTACTGGCAAGACTGACAACATATTATCATATTAATATTGGGAAGAATAAAGAATTTTGGGAAACAATTGGGAACTTTAACTCAATTGAACATTGGGGTAAAATTAAAGTTAATGTTTTTGTCTTGTATGGAGAACATGACACTAATACTCCTACTAAAGAAAGTGCCCAAAAATTAAAGGCACTGAATAAAAGTAATATTTATCTTAAAATTTATAATGACTCTGGTCATGCCTTGGAAGACCCAATATATGCAGGAAACAATATTTTTAGAAATGATGCTCTAGCAGACATAAAGGAGTTCATTATTTCTCAATAATCCTCGGGAAATTATTGGTGATTTTTCCCGTTAAAAAATGCTTTTTTCAGTTCGGATATGCCAAAAGTCAGAGGGAATGACTTTCCTTGGTTTTGACGGGTTCTCTGGAATTTAAACAGAATTGCCATTGTGCTTTTCCACTCAAGTTGATCCACCCACGATCCCCCACACCCTCACCAGACCCCATCCAACATGGAGATCGGGTCTCTGGGGTCAGATTTGATACCTTAACATGACCTGAGATAGGGGAGGTTGGGGATGGTTTGAAGATTATGGCCAGATGTCTGGGGGGCTAAAACAATGGGGATTATTTTTTCCCCGTTTGTGGTTGCGTAACATCTGGGAGTTGATTTGCTAGTCTTTTTACAATACTTGTAGAAAGTTGATGTAGTGCACCAAACAGGAAATTAGAATCAATTTTCCATTTCTCAGTGAAGAAAGTATAGCTTTTAATTTCATTAAATTCTTCCTTGTATAATTTCATGAATTCCCGAATAGATTTCGAATTTGTTCTACCTCCTGAATGAAGAATGCTGTTACGAATAACATTTAAGTAGATGAATTGCTGTCTTTGTTCTGGTGATTCAAAAGCATCGATATTATAAGTATTTTTTAGAGTTTTTTCCCATCTCTCAATATCATAGGAATTTTCGATTGCACAGTGATCTGTAATATACTCATGTATTCCCTTAACATCTTTCCATTTTATTATATCCTTAATTGAAATCTTCATATCCTCTGGAACACTTCTTGGATATACTTCATATAGATTTTTAAGAAAATCGTACATAAATGCTTCGAAAGCAGCAAATTGTCTAATGAAACATAACTCAAATAGGTACTTGACATTTCCATTTTTTTCATTAGTAAATGAGTGTTCTAACGACTTGATTTTAGCTTTACTTTCTTCTGGTAAATCGCATGTTAAATTTTCAATGTATTGAGAAAGCCATAAAATAGAGAAAATGAAATCATGAATTTCTTTATCGGCCTCATAGAAGTTTGAAACAGAATTATATTCCATCTTGTTCTTTTAAGTGTTGTCTAAGGGTTGTGTCTTTTAATCATTGTGAATTATGAGTTTGGTCCCTATCCGCCCACACAAACATTTATGTGGACAAGGAACCTCATACAGCCTCCAAGACCCCGATGTCTTTTCAAAATGATTGCTATTGTTCTATATTATCACTATAAACAATTCTCGTTCAATTATTTGTTACAGAAGCTCTTGATGCTTTCATAAGCTTTATAATAACCAAGTTCTCCTGCTTGACTCCAGTCAGAGCAAGCACCTGTGTGGTCTTTAAGTTCATACTTTGCAAAAGCTCTTAACGAATAGTACCGACCCTCATTAGGATTCAACTCTATCAGGGTATTATATGCTTTAACACTTCCAATGAAATCATTCATGTCATATAGAATGTTGCCTTTAAGGTTGAATAGTTTCTCATTTTTGGGGTATCTCTCTATCAGTCTGTTAATATCTTTAATTGCACCCAGATAGTCCTTTACCTCTTGTTTTTCCATTGCCAACCACACACAAAAATTATAATCATATGAAAGTGTGGGATTTACTTTCAATATTTTCTGTAAATCCTTTATTACTGCAATAGAATTCCCCGATTCACCATATAGAATTGCACTCAATCTCAGATAATTCTCTAAACGGTTTTTCTGTTGGTCGTTTAAGTTTTCAAGATCAGCATTCTTATCATACCATATCAATGACCTATCGATCAATTGTCTCGCCTTATTAAGGTCACCTCCAATTTTATATAAGACAAAACCCTTATAGTAATAATGATCAGGTGTATAAAGACAGTCGTCTGTCAAGAATATGGAAGCGTCAGAATAGTGTTCATATTCAAAGAGAAGAAGTGCAATTTCTTCTTTATTTTCACAGTTTGGCTGTAACATATTCAGTTCTTCGAAATCTTCATAAGCGTTTTCAAAGTCATCTAATTTCCAATAAATTCGGCCTCTTTTTAAGTATACTTCAGGGTTAACGAGCATAGCCTCTTTATAACACTCCTCCAGGTAGTTACTATAGAATTCCATTGCCAACTGGAATTCATTATACCAGTAGTACAGATCAGCAATCTCTTTTAATGATAAAATACGGTTTTGATTTGAGTAACTTCCGTATTTATTAAAGTCGGCCAAAGCTTTGCTAATCCTTTGGGATGGTTCAAGTGAAGTAAGCTCACTTGCCACATAGGTAATAAACTCACCTCTTTTCAGATAGAGGTCTGGATTATCAGGTTCGACTTCAATAGCCTTATTTAGTAAATCATAAGCGGTATTAAAATCGCTATTAAGTCGACATAATTGTGCTTTTCTAGCATAACCATATGCTGAGTTATAGTATTTCTCAATGTAATCATTAAGGTATCGATAAAGTCTATTATCGAATTCTTCACGGGAAAAATAGTCTATTGTGTCTCTTCGGAGAAATAATGTATCTATGTATGCTTGAGATAGTTGTTTATCATTTGGTAAGGAGATTTTAATTTCAGTGTTTGGACTAAATGCATTGATAAGGTGAGGATTGGGTTCAATACTATCTATAATTCCGACATATACTGCAAAATTCAAGTTTTCACCTTCCAGTAATCGGAATGATGCAATTCCAATTGCTTCACCCTTTTCATTTAGAACGGGGCTGCCACTATTCCCTTCTGATAGGGGAGCAGTAATTTGCAGGATTATCCCTTTCTCAAGTTGTCTTACGCCTGAAACGATACCGTCGGATACACTCCAAAATAACCCTTTTGGATTACCAATTGTGATTATCTTTTCTCCCTTGAGTGGCAGTATAGAGGTTAGCTTTAAGTAACTAATATCTTTGTCAGTGCTAATCCTTAACACTGCCAGATCATAGAATTCGGAAGACTTAATTATTTCTTTAACCTCATAGGAATTTCCGTCAATCGTCTTTAGAGTTATTGATGAAGCGTCCTTTATAATATGGTAGTTCGTAACACAATTTCCATGGGGTGTTATGAAGAAGCCAGTTCCTCTCATAAGTGGTTGACCCTCATAATCGAAAGTTTCAACAATGCAAACTGATTTTTCGGTTTGGGAAATGAGTTCTGGCATGTCATTTTGCCCAAGAATCGAGTAATGCAATGCCGAAAATATGGAAATAATAAGAATAATCCTTCTCATGTTAATTTTGACTATGAGTTTATTATGCTAAAGTTAGAAATATTCTTGGCCTTTAATGGACTCCTTCTCACACAAGTTGAAAGGGAATAGCTAAGAGTATTAATTTGTAATAGTCAGTACTTGATCTGACAGTAGGGGTATTTTTACTAACC
>CALBTS010000375.1 GCA_937968035.1 uncultured Methanomethylovorans sp. | reverse complement strand
CCAGATAGCTGGAATTAATGCCTCCTTCTATATTGAGCACCGCTGTACACAAAACGTCTGAAAATGCACCGATGCTCCAGGGAAGACGAGCATTATTGAAAAGCTGGACAGTTTTTTCGGAAGCTATGGCATATGCAGCGTTAAGTCCCGGAATTGCAAATGCATGAGCAATCGAACGGACGACCACAACAAAATCATTATCAAAGATGTGGCCTGCAAGGGTTTGGGATGGATCAGATAGTTCGATGCAGGATTCATCCACGATAAGGAGGGTCCTCTGTTCAGCACATCTCTCTGCAAAAGGCCTTAATTCCTTCCTGGAAATAAGGCGCCCTCCCGGATTACCGGGATTGGATAACAGCACCACTCTGGCACAGGATAACAGATCATCATCTGCCAGCAGCAGCTCGTGGGGGGGAAGAGGGATCACACGTGCACCGAATAATCCAGAATAGCGGTTATACTCCGGAGGCGAGGGGAAAGGGACCAGTACGATATCTCCCTTTTCAAGAGTACAGCCCAGAACAAGTCTTATGATCTCACATATCCCACTGCCTGGTATGATGTTTGAAGACGTTAATCCCTTTCCTACAAAACCTGCTGCAGCATTTCTGAATTCCAGGTATCTGTTATCAGGATATTGGCCGATGAGGTTCTTGGAAGTATTTATCAAACCATGAAGATCCAAAATATTTTGATATTGGAAGATACTACCCATGGGATTGAGACGTGTGCTAAAATCAATCGTATTTGCTTTTTGTGGATCGGTCTTTGCACGAAGTTCATCCAGAAGGGTACCATGATGACACTGAGCGATCATACTTGCATTATCATTAAGAACTGCTCTTTTTTTCTTCATGGATGATCTCCCCTGTCACTTATGCACATATGATATAATTAAGTTTTTATCTTTGCTTCTGCTAGAACTATACACTAGTAGCAGAGGCAATTCTGGATACCAACTGTAATATCCTGTGTCCTGGATCGCTTAAAGGAGAGATGAATATGGCAGATGTTATTGATTACAAGATAATTGGGAACGATATGCAGCTCGTTGAGATAGAACTGGACCCTAAAGAGAGCGTAAGGGCAGAAGCGGGTGCTATGATGTACATGGGACCAGGCATCAAAATGGAGACTTCGACAGGTGGGGGCTTATTGAAGGGCCTTAAAAGAGCCGTCACGGGTGAGAGTTTCTTCATTACTAATTTTACCCATGAAGGAGAAGGTAAAGGCTACATAGCTTTCGGAGCTCCCTACCCGGGAAAGATCATTTGCCTGGACCTCGCTCAATTGGGAGGGGGTTTTATCTGCCAGAAAGATTCTTTCCTCTGTGCTGCAAAGGGAATAGAAATTGAACTTACGTTCACGAAGAAGATCGGAGCAGGACTTTTCGGAGGCGAGGGTTTTATCCTGCAGAAGCTCAGAGGCGATGGCCTGGCTTTTGTTCACGCAGGTGGAACTATAATAGAAAGGGATCTCAAAGCTGGAGAAGTCATAAGAGTTGATACTGGCTGCATATGCGCATTTGCAGAAAGTGTTAGCTATGACATCAGCTTTGTGGGAGGATTCAAAAATGCACTTTTCGGAGGCGAAGGAGTAGTACTCGCAACTCTGCGTGGCCCTGGAAAAGTATTCCTGCAGAGCCTGCCATTCTCCAGGCTTGCTGACAGGGTCATGGCTGCTGCAAGATTCCAGAGCCGCGATGAATCAACGGGTATAGGAGGGATCGGCGGCAAAGTCATTGGTGGGATGCTGGGAGGCGACAGGTCCTTCTGAAAAGGAACTAACAAAAAGATGAAACAATAAATGTCAATACAGAGGTGCATTGGAAGTGAGAATTTTTGCGATCGCTGACCCTCATGGGAACTATTCGAAAATAGATGGTCTTCTGGAAAAAGCCGGCAAAATAGATCTTGCTCTTGTGGCAGGGGATATTACCAATTTTGGTCCGGATGAGAAGGTAATGGAACTTTTAGATCATTTCGATGTCCCTGTACTGGCAGTTCCCGGAAACTGCGACCATCCCTCTATACTTGACGTGCTTGACACTTCAAATGCTGTGAACCTTCACCACAAATCCCATACGATAGGTGATACAGTATTTGTAGGTTCAGGAGGTTCCAATCCCACTCCCTTCTGTACACCTTTTGAGATGCAGGAGTGCGACATTGGGTCCGGGCTCGAAGAAATGATCAAGGCCGCAGAAAGTAACAACATGAAGATAGTACTACTTACCCATGCTCCTCCGTATGGCGTTCTGGATGAGATACCATCCGGACATGTGGGATGTACATCTTTTTCAGATTTTCTCGGCAGGGTACAGCTTATTGTATGCGGGCATATACACGAGGCAAGAGGAGTGGTAAGAACAAAAGGTACCGTAGTTGTAAATCCCGGTATGGCAGCATCTGGATATGCTGCCCTCATAGAGATGCATGATGATGGCCAGGGATATAAGATCGAAGTTCAACTTCTGCATATTTGAAGTGAAAGTTTATTAGGTAGAGGCCTTTAATGTATAGGCAGGTGATAGGGATGAAAACTAAAGCTTTACTTTTATTATTTGTGCTGTCTGCTGTCATGTTGTCCGGTTGTACAGACGACATGACTACAGATGGTGAAGTTAATGTAACGCACAATGTCACTACAGATACTGATGGCGATGATAATGCCACTACTGAAAATGAAAACAATGCTTCTGTTGGTGAAACTGAACAAAACGA
>CALBTS010000374.1 GCA_937968035.1 uncultured Methanomethylovorans sp. | reverse complement strand
TGGCTCCTTCTTTGGATAAAACCTCTCTGTGATCTGATAATTAGTTTTATTCGTCCTGTTATATCTGTCAATATATTTCTGGACATCACCCTTATTGGTAATCTTATAAACGTAATTATTCGTTCTGCCTAGCCATATGGAGTAGCCGGTACTGTGATGAAGAAATATCGCCTTTTTCATTGTTGTTTCATTTCCTGCGCAGCCCATAAACAGAATAACCGAAAGTATCAAAAACACTTTTTTCATAACCCTTTTTTCAAAGATATACAAATAACCCACAATTAATGTTTGCTTAAGATTATCAGCTGCCCCTACTCAATTTAAAACAATGAGGCTATCCTTTTGAGATAGCCTCATTGCTAATAATATATTATATAGTTATTGGTTCTTTACACATCTAATAGATTTTCCTGCGGTTTTGTACGTTTTGTCTCTAAATACCTTATCGTTGTCACCGTCGAGACGCCTATATGTTGCAGTTGATCCCATATCTGTCTGCGTCCAGAAATAGGTGATCATGCCAAGTCCTTCAAATATGCCGGTTGCATGTGCCCTATATCCTGCAGGTAGTGCTGAAAATCCGCTTGTGTTGGTGCCATTCTCGCCCTCAGCCCAACCTGCGGTGTTTTTCAACTCCTTACCTTCATCAGCACCGCGGAAATCAGTTAGCGCGGCTTCTTCCGCGGTCATCCCGAGACTGATTTCTAAAGTTGCAAATTCGGCATCAGTTGGCACATGCCAACCGGCAGGGCAAAGCTTCCCTGTTTCCACTGCGTACCAATTATAAAGTGCACCGTAAAGCGGCTTGTAAGTTGCCTCATTGTTCTGAGCCCAGCAATATGCATCATCAGCAAGTACAATCCATTCGGCATTTTCAGTCACATTCGGTATGGTACTATCATCATTGTACTTTGTAGTCTTAAGGTTTTCGGCCATCCAGACCTGATCTCCAATCTTCACAGTTTCGTAGAGATTTCCCTCGATGTCAGTTACGGGAGTAATAAAGCTAAATTCCTGACCATAGGTGGTACCTGTACTATTGGTGGCGTAGGCACGATAGTAATAGACTGTTCCATCTGACAGTCCGGTAATATTACTGGTGAAATCTCCTGCGCCAATCCCGTCAGTTGTTTTATTAACAGTAGGATTTGGAGATGTACCCCAACAGACACCCCTGGCAGTTATATTTCCGCCTCCATCATCGGTAATATTTCCGCCTGCGACTGCAGATACTGATGTTACAGCTGATACTTCTGTAGTTGTCAGCACAGCACCTGTCACCTCATTTGTAGTAAAGGTGAGCTCATTCCCGTAAGCAGTTCCTACTTCGTTAGTGGCATATGCACGTACATAGTAGGTTGTTCCTTCTGATAAACCAACTATATTGCTTGTAAAATTGGCTGAACCAGTACCATCGGTCGTCTTAGTGTCCGCAATGGTTGGATTTGTTGAGGTGCTCCAGCACACACCCTTTGCTGTGATGTCCTCGCCGCCGTCAGTGACTATGGTTCCGCCAGAGACAGCTGATGTTAGGCCAACATCACTTATTGCCACGGTGGTTAATTCCGGGATGGTTGCTTTTTTACAACCATGGAACATCCCCATTGTAGCAATGAAGCATACTATTACAAAATAATTTAAACCTTTTTTCATGATTTTGTATTTACAGTTCAACGTATTTCTATTGATTTATACTTATTAATTTTGATTTTGTTCCCTGAGAAAGGAAGAAACATTAGTCTGAGTTTTTTATACATCTGATGTATTTGCCACCTGTCTTTGAGGTGTACATTCTATATACGTCTATATTTGTGCCATCAAGACGTCTGTACCATCCATAACTATTATTGTATTCAGAACTCCACCAATAGGTTATCATCCCGATACCGTTAAATGCCCCGTTTTTTGCCCACCTATATCCTCCCGGGAGGCCTGAAAACCCACTTATGTTGGTTCCATTTTCGCCGTTAGCCCAACCCGTCGTGCTTTTCATCTTCGCACCTTGGTCAGTTCCTCTCCACTCAAGTAAATTGAGTTGGTCAGCAGCCATGCCGAGTGTTTGTTCAAGAATTTTATATTCGTCATCCGTAGGAACGTGCCAGCCTGAAGGACAAAGCTTCCCGGTTTCGACAGTAAACCAGTTGTACAACGCACCGTATATATCCTTGTATTGTATCTCATTCCGCAACCAGCAGTAAGCTGGTGTTTCGAGGTGCACCCATGTTGAATCGTCTGCAACAACCGGAATAACTGAACTGTCATTAAACCTGGTTGTTTTCAGGTTTTCTGTCATCCAGACCTGATC
>CALBTS010000373.1 GCA_937968035.1 uncultured Methanomethylovorans sp. | reverse complement strand
AGGCAATAGGCCCTATGTTTGAAAAACATAAGTTTCAGGATAGTTATTAGCTTTGAATATTCTCCTAGTATTCACCTAATAATATCTGAAACTTATGAATGCACAAGTTACGCAAATTGACTTTACGGGTCAAAACATTTATGCAGGATTTGATGTACATCTTAAGAGCTGGAAAGTAACTATTATGGCGGAGTCGAGTGTATATAAGACATTTACGCAGCCACCCAAGCCTGAGATATTATATAATTATCTCAGGAGAAACTTTCCTGGAGGGACATATCACACGGCCTATGAAGCGGGTTACTGTGGGTATTGGATACATTATAAATTAACTTCTTATGGAGTAAACTCTATGGTAGTCAACCCGGCAGACATTCCGACGACCTACAAGGAGCGGGTACAGAAGGAGGATAAAAGAGACAGCAGGAAAATAGCCAGGTCATTAAGTAGCGGAGAGCTTACTCCAATCTACATTCCATCAATACAAACACAGGAAGACAGGACTCTTTTACGGACCAGGGCTATGCTGATCAAGGATTTAACCAGGATCAAGCATCGGATAAAGTCCTTTTTGTATTACTATGGATTTTCTGTCGAAGAAGTCTTTCCGCAATCACAGAGTCATTGGTCAAATCGGTTTATCTCATGGCTGGATGGTCTGGAACTATCCGGGGAAAGCGGCAAACAATCCCTTCAGGCGTTGATAGACGAATTTAAGCATCTTCGTATCTCAACTTTGGCGATTACCCGGCAGATCCGACACCTTTCACAGACGGACACTTACAATGGTAGAGTGGAGTTATTACGAACTGTACCAGGGGTTGGTTTAATAACAGCAATGACCTTTTTGACTGAGTTAGAGACAATCAACCGGTTCTCTTCTCTCGATAAGCTGTGCTCATATATTGGTTTAGTTCCTTCAACGCGATCCTCAGGAGATAAGGAAAAGACCGGGGACATTACTCCCAGGGGACATGATACCCTACGAACTGCACTCATTGAAAGTTCGTGGATAGCAATAAGAAACGATCCTTCCTTAATGAAGAGCTTTCTATCTTATCAAAGCAGGATGGAACCCAACAAAGCTATAATCAGAATCGCAAAAAAGCTTTTAAGCCGAATACGTTTTGTACTACAAAATGATGAACCGTATAAAACTATGATACCATGAAGAAATATCTCTATAAAAAACAGATAATCAGGTGAGACTGTTATTATTGCCTTGCAGCAGTCTGGCACTGTCTGCTAGCAATAGAGTGCAGCTCACTATCTATAAAAATTGAAATCAAGGTTTTACAGCTCAATATGAGACTGTTGATAGAAGGATGTTTTTATAGAAATAGTTCATTAAAGTGTTTAAAAAAAATAAGCCTGAAACTTGTTTTTCAACATAGAAGGCA
>CALBTS010000372.1 GCA_937968035.1 uncultured Methanomethylovorans sp. | reverse complement strand
TGAAGAGATGGTGTGGTCTGATTGGAATCCAGATAATGAAACCTGTAATGCAAAATTGCAGATAGGCAACAGTACGCCTTATACTACGTGGAATATTACCACATTCAATGTCACAAATGGTAGCCTCTACAAGCTAGTATATGCGAGCAATGGAACAGAAGTAGGCAATGCAACAGCGGTGAATGGGTCTGCATCTATTATCATTGTGGGATTGGCGGATGGTGTGTATTGGCTCACTGAAACATCCGTTCTTACAGGATTTGTCAATGTTCCTGCCGTTGCTGTTGTGATAATAGGCGCAGCAGGTGCTTTTGTTGGCGGCAGTTTCATCAACAAATGGTACAGGCGGCGCAGGGGTTCTTAATGGTTCCCCTACTTCAATCCAAGAATATTTTGAAAAACGAATATCTTTTAATTAGGTTACTGGATAGAACATTCCAGCGAGCATGTGATATGAAAACATTGAACTATAAGACCGAACTTCCAAACAATGTAAAAAAGGAGTTCGGCAAAAATATTTTTGGATTGCAGTTTGACAAACTTATCACAGAAATTATTAAAGAATCTCTTATATATGCTGACAAAACCATGAAAAAGATGGCAGCGGCAAAAGTGAATGAATCCTATATCTTGACAGAAGAGGCTGTGAGGATCTCAAAAGACCTCTCTCAAGAAGCCTCAGAATCCATTGTAAGAATACTCCAAGACGATGCCATATATTACGAGCATCCTAAAACCTTATCAAAGCGCATTGTAGACCTCTGGGGCAGTGAAAAGTATAGAGCTGAAAGGTTTGCACGTACCTTCACTGCGGACGTTGCCACGGCCACTACAGTAGCCCGTTATAGGCAATATGGCGTAAGGTACATGGAGTTTGATGCGGAGCTGGATGATCGGACTACGGACCAGTGCCGATGCCTGAACGGTACTATATTCGACCTGACAAAAGATTCCGTGGATAGATATCGTCCCCCTCTTCATCACCACTGTGTAATAAAAGGAACAAAGATAAATACCTCAATGGGTGAAAAGAATATCGAAGATATCGTGGTTGGTGACATGGTCCTAACCCATCTTGGTCATTACATGCCCGTCACCGAGACCATGACAAGATTTCCTGAAAGGTTGATGGATCTTCATACTTCATCCTATCATGTTCGTATCACTCCGAATCATCCTATCCTGCAGTGGGATATGTTCAACGGTGTCTATCAGTGGATTGATGCTGGAGACCTCAACGAAGGCGACATGATCTGTACGGTCAACGGATATGAGTTCATTGTTGCGGTGCAGGAATGCGAGCCGGAACAGGTCTACAATATCTCAGTATCCGTGGACGAGAGTTATGTTGCAAATGGCATTGTAGTCCACAATTGCAGGTCCGGTCTAGTGCCTCTCACGGATGACGAATACAAACCTGATATGGAATTTGAAAATAGAAATTTTGATAATGTTCTTGATAATACAGATGATGTTACGCGGGCCTTCAAGAACATTGATACCTTTAATGAAAAATATCGTGTTTCAAAATTCACACTGGATCAGGATCTGGCAGCTCGGATTATGTTTGATAAGGGGTTCTCGGTGGGTATTAGTGGGCCGGATTTGACCAGCATTCTTACTAAGAAAGTTATTAAAGAAGTTACCAAAGACAGGACAAAAAAAGAACTTAAAGACATTGTTGTGGATACGGCAGTAATAAACGAGGCGCTGGGCGAACGATAAAAGATAATTATATTTTTAAATCTTCATATCATCCATATACGATAAATCCGCCTTCACATAATGATTAACATAAGAGTGAACTACCACTCGGCTAAAGACCGAGCGGCTTCCTGCTTCATTCCTTGAACCATTGTCCACAAGTCCACAGGCTCTTCCCGTAGTTCCTACGGTGCTCAAAGACCTATTAGATTTTGGTCTATGAGAGCGAATTTCTTGATATTGATAGCAGCATTAATGTCTCTATCATGTGTAGTAGCACAGTCGGGACATTCCCATTCTCTATCTTTCAATTGAAGCTCCGTGTTATGGTATCCACATACACTACAGAGCTTTGAAGATGGTTCAAACTGTCCGATTCTCAGTACAGTTTTTCCTAACCATTCGGCTTTGTATTCCAGTTTAGTTACAAAGCTACTCCACGCTGAATCGCTGATAGACTGTGCTAAGTTGTGATTCTTAATCATTCCTTTAACATTCAGAGTTTCCAGTGCTATTGCTTGGTTCTCGCTAATCAGTTTAAAAGATAGTTTGTTCTGGAAATCGTTTCTCTGATTTGCTATTTTGTCATGGAGTGCTGCAAGTCTTTGTTTAGCCTTTGCTCTGTTCTGTGAGCCTTTCTGTTTCTTTGATACTCTTTTCTGTAATAGCTTCAATCTTTGTAAGGAATTCTTTAGGTACTTTGGGTTCTCAATCTTTTCACCAGTGGAGAGTACAGCAAAGTCCTTTATACCAACATCTATTCCAATTGTGGTGGAATTTAAGAACTCTTGCTTTACTGGAAGTTCTTTTCCATCCTCAACAAGAATGCTGATATAGTAATGTCCCTTACAAGACCGTGATACTGTAGCTGTTTTGAGTTCACCTTCAAACCTTCTATGAAGAACTGCTTTAATTTCTCCAATCTTGGGAAGTTTCACGGTACTGTTCTCAAAGTTCACCGTATAATGTTGTGGTACTGGAAAAGATTGAATTGGGTTCTTCTTTGATTTAAATATAGGGAATCCATTTTTCTCTCTAAAGAACCGAGTGAAAGCAGATTCGACCCGTTTTGTCATTCCCTGCAATGATTGGGAATTAACTTCTCCTAACCATTCGTTAGAAGCCTTCAAAGAAGGCATCATTTTGTTCAAATCGAATCTTGATATTGATTTTCCAGTCTGTTCGTATGTTTTGATTTTCTGGTCTAACGCCCAATTATAGACAAACCTACAACTGCCTATATGCTGGTTCAATTGAGCAGCTTGGGTAGTGGTTGGATAGAGTCTAAATTTGAACGCTTTTAACATATAGACAATGTATACGATTTAACAACATATATTTCTTTCGGTAAATAAATCACATGGTGCATAGCAGCGACAAACTGCCGTCTATACAACGCGTTGTTTTTTAACAGACTACACGCTTCTATAAATCCACATAATTTTAGTTTAAATCGGATTAACGCATAAAGTATAAATATATCACACATACATTAAAAATTATCCAATGGTCTTAATCGAAGGAACTGCTTTTCCATTGGACGAGAAAAACCATA
>CALBTS010000371.1 GCA_937968035.1 uncultured Methanomethylovorans sp. | reverse complement strand
GGCTAACTCAGCATTCGCCGCGTAGTGGTCGGCCATCGCGAAGATCGGGTAATCAGCGTCTGTGGATACGAACATTTTCTCCCCTCGTATTGATTGAAACTCCAAGATATTCGCTTGCTTCTGTGATTTTATAGATTTTCATTTATTCGCTTCTCTGCAATTTCACAGTATTCTTTGGATATTTCACTACCTATCCAGTTCCTGTTACTTAGAATTGCCATTTTTGCAGTTGTTCCGCTTCCCATGAATGGGTCATAAACTATATCACCTTCATTGCTCCAAGAAAGAATGTGGTCATTTGCTAATTGCTCAGGAAACACAGCAGGATGACCAGTTTTGTCACAGCCAGAAGTAAATCCAACATTATATCTCCATATATTTGATCTTAATTGTAACTTTCCTTCTGCATCACTTCGTTTTTCAACTTTTTGAATTCCATCCTTTGTTATCCTGCCAGTTTTAATGCCACCTTTTGTTCTTGGTTTTCCATTGTCTAATCTATGCACTGTCTTAATTTTACCTTTTGTGAAAACAAACATATATTCAAATGTCTGCCAATAACAATTGTTGCTTCCACAAGCTCCAGTGCCATTCTTTTCATAAATCATCGTATCGTGCAAATTAAAACAGCAATCCATAAAATACAATGCTTGACGGAATGATGTCCCCGTTTCGCTTCCTTTAATTGTAGCGTCGCCTACAACCCAAACCACAACACCACCTTGCTTAGTTACCCGATACAATTCTTTTGCCACAGCCTCAAAGTCAAAACTATAGCCATTGTAAGTCCTAAGATTATCATAAGGGGGTGAAGTCACCGTCAAATCAACAAACCCATCTGGCATTCTTGCCATTGTATCAAGGCAGTTCTCATTGTAGATTTTGTTTATTTCCATCTTTCCACTCCTTAACTAATTTCTCGTTTGCGTCCACAATCTTCTGCATATCCTCAACGGATATTTCTTTTTCCAAAGGCTCGAAGAAATAAACCTTCTCGTCCTCTGTCTGAAAATACTCTTTGGTCACTTTGATTACTTTCATATTTCACTCCTTAAATATCCCCTCCTGCCTCTGTTGTGGATCTTCATGATCGTTCGCGTCGGCAACTCGCCGTCTTCACTGTAGGGCTCG
>CALBTS010000370.1 GCA_937968035.1 uncultured Methanomethylovorans sp. | reverse complement strand
ACCCTCATCAAGTTCGCTGATGCTAACGATCTGTGATCCTTAGAGCCGGGAGAATTGAAAAAAGAATTGGAACAACTAAGTTCTTTATTCCCGGCCTTCTAATTCACGGCAAATGATCCCGAACACTTCTTCTTTTACTTCGTCCAAAGGTCTGTCAGCATTGACCACAACAAACCTTGAGGGTTCTTCTGCTGCAAGGCGCAGGTAATTGCTGCGTACTTTTTTCAGGAACTCCATCTTCTCGAACTTCGAGCGTTCCCCGCGGTCACCGCAGCGCTTTACAGCAACCAGGGGGTCAATGTCAAAAAGAAGTATCATATCTGGATCTATGGTCCAGCCTTTATGCAGGGAACGTATCCAGTCCAATGGCTCGTCAAATAAACCTGCAAGGGTAACTCCCTGGTAGGCGCATCTGCTTGCAGAATACCTGTCAGATATGATATTGGATCCATTTTCAAGGGAAGGGCGAATAAGCCTGGAAATATGGTCAGCGTGGTCTGCAAGAAAGAGCATGAGTTCCGCTATATGGTCCGTATCGCTGCGAAGGGCGCGGTTCACGGCATCACCAAGCCAGCTTGTAGTAGGCTCCCGGGTAAAGACACAACCTGAAAACCTTTTTTCATCCTGCAGTAACCGGCATATAGTAGACTTGCCGGAGCCATCGATACCCTCTAAAGTGATCAGTTTGCCTCTCATTCAATGAGTATCAATAAAGACAGGACTTATTAATACATAACCGCTCAGATACGATAAGTATTCCCGCTTCCGCACTGTGGACAGGTTACCTCGAAGAATTCAGGGTCTGACTCAAAGACATGATCACATGAGCTGCATTTGAAATACACCATGGACTGGTTGATCTCGGCCATTATTTCACCACTTAAAAATATAAATAAAAAATATATGAATATATCGGTTACCCTTTATGAGATATAGTGCTTCTTGTACAGATATTTTTCAAGCTCTATGAGGAAGAACACTGTACTGGAAACCACTATGATCATCAGCCAATCCACAACACGAAGAGGTGCTGTGGAAAAGACAGAGTTCAAAGCGCCATTATAAGTTATCAGCAACTGGAGCAACACAACTATACCAATGCCCAGCAGCATGTACTTGTTAGACAGCAGATCTTTGTAGACATACTCATACATGGACTTGGAATTGAACAGATAGAAGATCTGGAAGAACACTATCGTGTTCAAAGCAACCGTGCGGGCTGCAGTAAGGTCCCCATCCCTCCCCATTTTCAGGAAGAATGTAAGATAAGCCCCTGCAACTATCAGCAGGGATACGAACACTATCCTTCTCTTGATCAGAGGAACAAGAATGGATTCCTTTGGCGGCCTTGGCGGTCTTTTCAGTATGCCCCTTTCCTTTGGCTCCATAGTGATGGGAACACCAAGTCCGATAGCTGTCACCGTATTGAGCCATAGGATCTGCAAAGGCACCAGGGGCAATGTGATCCCCAATAAAACTGCAAGCACTATGGATAGTCCCTGTCCGCCGTTCGTGGGCAGTGTCCATAATATGATCTTCTGGATCTTGCTGTAGACATCCCGTCCTTCTTCGATAGCCGCTACAATGGAAGAGAAGTGGTCATCTGCCAGCACCATGTCCGAAGCCTCTTTTGCCACCTCTGTGCCTGTTAGGCCCATGGCTACGCCGATATCCGCTGTTTTAAGGGCAGGAGCATCATTGATTCCGTCCCCTGTCACAGCCACAACCTCTCCTTTTTTCTGCAGCAACTTCACTATTCTTAACTTATCCTCAGGAGAGGTGCGTGCAAACACAGAGACAGAACCCAGTTTTTCGCTCAGATGCTCATCTGACATTTTCTCCATATCGCCTCCTGACAGAGCATCTGCGGATTCTATCCCTATTTTCGTTGCAATGGCATAGGCAGTTTTCAGATGGTCCCCTGTGATCATTATTACCCGAATGCCTGCTGTTTTGCATTTTGCTATGGCCTCCATCACATCATCCCTTGGTGGGTCCATCATACCTTGCAGTCCCACAAATACAAGGTCCCCAATATCCTCTGCTTCAATGCCCGCTACATCCTTAGGAACATCCCTGTATGCCATTGCAAGGACCCTCAAAGCCTCTGAGGCCATCTGCTCGGCAGCCTGCATAATACCTTCCGTATCTACAGGAACTAGTTCATTACCATCGAACTGTGAGACGCACATGTCAAGGACCGTTTCAGGGGAACCTTTTACATAGATCATCCGTGAGCCATCTTCCTTTTCATGCAGTGTGGCCATGAACCTTTGTTCCGGCTCAAAGGGGACCACGTCCTTGCGGGGGAGATAGAACTTACCGGCCTTAAGGCCAGATACGAGGAGGGCGCCTTCCGTAGGGTCACCATCTATGCTATTTGTCCCTTTGAAAGAAGCGTCATTGCAGAGCACACCCGCCTTAAGGGTTTCCACAAGAGCTTTATCCTGAAGCGGATCGACCTTGGACCCGTCAAGAAGAAAGTCACCTTCAGGTGAATAACCCGCACCTGTTACAGTGTAGGTCTTGCCTGCTGCGTACACCTGTGTCACTGTCATCTGGTTCCTGGTGAGAGTACCGGTCTTGTCAGTACAGATCACAGTGGCACTTCCCAGGGTTTCCACCGCAGGTACCGTACGGATGATGGTGTTCCTTGCAGCCATCCTGTTGACACCTATAGCCATGGTGATGGTAATGACTGCAGGCAGCCCTTCGGGAATAGCAGCAACTGCAAGGCTTACTGAAGCCATGAATACCTCTACGGTATCATATCCTTGCAAAAGACCCACAGCAAAGGTAAGTGCTGCAATAACTACGATGACAACAGAGAGGATGACGCTGAGCCGTGCCATCTTACGCAGCAGGGGGGTAGAGATCTCCTTGCTTTCCCTGATGAATTCGGATATCCTGCCTATCTGTGTGTCATTACCCGTTGCCACAACGATACCCCTTGCCTGACCCTGGGAAATGAGAGTTCCCGCAAAAGATATGTTCTTCTGGTCCCCGAAAGAGACACAGCCAGTGGTAATGGTGGCAATTTTCTTTTCCACGGGTACGGATTCCCCTGTGAGTATCGATTCATCTGCCCTCAGGTTCTTCACATAGAACAGGCGCAGGTCTGCAGGCACCCTGTCCCCGGATTCCAGCAGCACCACATCGCCTACTACAAGCTCCCTGCTTGGCAGCACCATACTGACACCATCTCTTAATACCCGCGCTTCAGGTACCAGTAACTTAGATAGTGATTCCAGAGCGTTCTGCGCCTTACCTTCCTGTATGAAACCGATGATGGCATTTGCCAGTACCACCAATGCAATGACCACTGCATCTGCATATTTCCCAAGGAACAGAGTGATGAACGCAGCTATCAGCAGCAGATAGATAAGAGGACTGGCGAACTGCTTCAGAAAACGATAAACAGGCCCATGCTCTTTCCTGGCCGATACCTCATTATATCCATCTCTTGCAAGCCTTATACTGGCTTCCTCGTTGCTCAGGCCATCCTGGTCGCTTCCAAACAATGAAAAGACATCCTCAGCTGGAATGCCACACCATTTTTCTTCTCCCATAAAAACAAAGAGCCCGTCCAAAAGATAAATAATTTACTTGATATTATATACAATACCTTTCCTGTTCGAGGAAAATGTACATGACGAACATTGGTGTGATCACAAGAGGCAAGTATGGTAAAAGGCTGATAGATACCATACTTGGCAAAACCGATCTGAGAGTTATCTCTGCCGGGGTTCCCGAACATCTCCCGGAGTTCATAGATGAGCCGGATGAATTCCTTGAGGAGCTGCACCTGGATGAAAAAGTGTTCAACGCAGAGATCCTGGTAACATATTCCCTGCACCCGGACCTCACGCCTGCCATAGCCAGGCTTGCCGGCAGACACGGAGTCGGCAGCCTAATCGTACCCGGAGGTGCATCAAAAGCGCCTGTGCAGGAACTTGAGCAGATCGCACAAGAATATGGCATGTACATAGAAGTGGAGGATATCTGCTGCACTCTCAGCGCAGATCCCGCTATATGTGAATTCACTGAAAAACTGTCACGTCCTCTCCTTGAGATCATTGTTCGTGAAGGAAAAGTGGATAAAGTTAAAGTTATCCGTGGAGCACCCTGCGGCAGCACCTGGCACATGGCAGAGGGACTGAAGGGGACGTCTATAGTAGATGCACCTGCTAAAGCCGGACTGCTGATACAGCAATACCCATGCCGTGCCGTAAGAGGAAACAAAGGCGGTATCCATGAATCTGCACAACTGCATAAGGATGCTGTTGCCAGGGCCATTGAAAAGGCCGACCTGGAAAAAGAACATTAGATTTTTGTGCAACTCCCTCATTATATATCAATGATGGATAACGCTGAAGTTGCAAAGCACCTGTATGAAATGGCAGAGATGCTGGAGTTCAAAGGGGAGAACGTTTTCAAGATAAAAGCATACCAGAAAGCTGCGCGGCATATTGAGGAGCTGGAAGAGGATATAAATGTCCTGCGCAAAAAAGATGAACTTGCCAATATTCCCGGTGTTGGAGAGGCAATAGAGGCAAAAATAAAGGAAATGCTTGATACGGGGTCATTCAGGGCCTATGAAGAGATCAGGCACACGATACCGGAAGAAATAGAAGAGATCACTGCTGTGCAAGGAATTGGCCCCAAGACCGCACATCTGCTGTACACAAAACTAGGCGTTAAAGACCTGAAAGGATTGCTCAAGGCTGCAGAGGAACACAGGATACGCAGGATCCCGGGAATGGGCGCGAAAATGGAGGAGAATATACTAATTGCAGCTAAACGCCAGCTTGCAGAAGGTAACATCGGAAGGTTCCCTCTGGGTGTGGCATTGCCTGTAGCCGAAGAAATATCCAGAAAGCTCGTTGATGGGGAATTGGTCAGAGAGGTCAGGATAGCGGGCAGCATAAGGCGATGCAAAGAAACCGTAGGAGATATCGACCTGATAGCCCGCTCAGATGAACCGGAAAAGGCCATAGAAGCCTTTACCCTTATAGACAACGTGCAGGAGGTCCTGGAGAAGGGAAATACCAAGGGTTCGGTGATATACCAGGGAAACATCCAGGTAGACCTGAGGATCGTAAAAGACGATGCATTCGGTTCCCTGCTTCAGCATTTCACAGGTTCGAAGGACCATAACGTAAAATTGCGCAAGATAGCCCTTGCAAAGGGCTTGCACCTCAGTGAATATGGATTAAAGAACGCTGAAACTGGAGAGCAAATACCTTTCTCTGCGGAAGAGCAACAATATGAGATGCTCGGACTTCAGTTCATTCCACCTGAACTGCGTGAGGACAGGGGAGAAATAGAAGCGGCAATGGAAAGGAAGATCCCTCGGCTTTTAGAGATCGGTGACATCAAAGGTGATCTTCACGTACATTCCAACTGGAGTGACGGTAAGAACACAATGGAGGAAATGGCACTTGCAGCAAGGGCTCTTGGATATGAATATATAGCTGTCACTGACCACTCCGGATCTTCTAAGATCGCAAACGGCCTTTCGGAAAAGAGGTTGCTGGAGCACATCAAAGAAGTAGAGGAACTTAACGAAAGCATTGAAGGCATACGTGTACTTTCAGGTACAGAATGCGATATACTTCCCAATGGAACACTTGACTACAGTGATGATTTGCTGGAACAGCTTGACATTGTTGTAGTTGCTGTGCATGGTGCTGTCGAACAGGATAGTAATACCATGACAAAGAGGATAGTAGCTGCACTGGAGAATGAGCATGTACATATCCTTGCGCACCCCACCGGCCGAAAATTCGGAAAGAGGCTGCCCTTTGAGATGGATATGGAAAAGATCATGGACACGGCTCTTGAATTCGGAAAAGTCCTGGAAATCAATTCCTCTCCCCAGAGACTTGACCTTAATGACAATTATGCAATGATGGCCATGGATATGGGAATAAAACTTGCCATCAATACAGATGCCCATTCGCCCGATCAGTTTGCCAACATAAGATATGGAGTTGGCACTGCAAGAAGAGCCTGGGTCAAACCCGCAGATGTAGTGAACACCTTAGATCTAAAAGAACTCTGCAAGCTCTTAGGCACTCCCTAGGAGGGAATGAAGGATAATAACAGCTTTTTTATATACATGTACATAAATATGGAATTCATAAGCAATGTTCCTTAGAATGCTCATTATTAGTTGCAATATATCCGTTCATCCACGGAACGTGTCTGCATGTTCGACATCGTTCCGATCCTGCTCAACTATCCATAGGAGATAGCCACATGTATGCAAAATATGACTATTCACAGGTGGTCGTATGAATAACAGAAAGCCGAACAGACATGAAAGAGCAATGGTTAAGCACCAGATGGAGTTCAAAAAAGAGAAGATGAAACAGGAAAAGAGGAACGGCACTTATTACTGACTAAAAGTGAACTGAATAATCTGGTATGTATCATCTGGTATTTTTGGCCATTATATAAATGTTCACAGGGAAGGTGATCCCTTCCCAGATAATTATTTTCCTGACTGTAATTTAACACGCTGGGCAAGGATACATTTCCCGCCTCTTCTGCCTCCAAGAGGATTGAATGTGGTTCCCAGGGAATTCATACACCGCGCCATGACAGCAGCACCCCTTGCCAGACCATCGTCCACAAATACAACGTGTTCATCTATTTTGCCATTGATGCCCAGCTCTTCAAGGTATTTCAGGATGAGCTTTGGTTTATCACCAGTGATCCCTGCACGTCCGGTGACACCTATAGCAGTGTTCTCAAAAACAAGTCCATGTTCCTGTGCCACTTTTACAAGCCTCTGTACAACACGGGCCATTACATCATCTATTACAGCGAACAGGAAGTTAAGGCCGTGTTTCTCATTTATCTCAGCACCGATTGCCATGAGCTTGTCCATATCTGAGCCGTTTACACCTACATCACAGCCTATGAGCACAACACCTATCTCCTCCGCAGCCTGAGGGTTCACTGGTACGCTCCCGTATCTTTTAAAGCCTGAAGGCACTTTCTCAATACGTATATACTGCTGGATCTTTTCCGAGTACTCCTTTATCTGTTTACTTTTCAGCATAAGAGAAACTTTACCCAGGGATATGTTCTGAGCGATCTCAAGAGCAGTGCCTTTTTTGGCATCGACCTTACCTGTGCCTTTGATAAGCGCATCCGGTATAGCACCTGCATAACCGCAGAAGTTGCCGATGGTCCTTGCATAGGGCAATTCCTGTCCTATGATCCTGCCGTCCAGCGTGGTACCGAAGTCCATGGAGATGCAAGGGTTACGGAAATCCACATCCACCCATTTTGCACCTTCCTTGATGCCTGCTGTTGCAAGTTCTCCTTCCATTTCGTTGGCCACGATCTCCACACCGGTAGCTCCTTTGGGAGGTGTGACACTGGCAACTGCTCCGTCAAAGACGACCTTTTCCAGTTTGGTGTATTTGCGGAACTTCTCATGCATATTGAACACTGACATAGGAGGCGTCATTCGATTCGGAGGCACACCCGCCAGGAGGCAGCCTTCAGCCAATGCCTTGATGAACTCACCAACTTCCTCAGGTGCATCAAAACCTGCCACAACCCCTGTGGAACGTACAACGAAATGAATGTCTGTCTTTATGTCAAGATTTGCCGCATCCACTGCTTTTAGAAGCGTGTCTCTTACAAGTTCGGCAATGGATTGTCGCGTAAGCTCCACACCGCTGAGGGTCCGGCCAAATATCTCCTCTCCGGGCTTAGGTGCTCTCACATCACGGGTCATGGTGACCGTCTTGTTTATAAGACGTGTTTTCCCGTCTTCAAGGTTCGTGGCTGTGAGGATACATTTGGTAGTGGTGTTACCTACTTCCACCGAAGCTACAATGAAATAGGCAGTGGAACCTGACTTCAGTTCTATAAGACGTACTGAAGGACTTTCGACGATTCTTGGTCTATAACCCATATTACAAGCTCCTATCTATGATGATCATATCAATTAATAAATGGTTCTAATCTTTGTAAAAGCAGGTGTTTAGGCAATGCCCCGGAAACACGGTCAACTAAATTACCCTGTCTGAAGACCAGTAATGTGGGAATGCTTGTTATCCCCAGGTTCTGTGCAATCATGGGATTCTGGTCGGTGTCAAGCTTGCCAAAAACGATCTTGCCCTTTAGTTCTGAGGCAAGCTGGTCGATGATGGGAGATAACATGCGACAGGGACCGCACCACTGTGCCCAGCAATCTACCACTGTCAGAGGATATTGTGATATGAACTGATCAAACGTGGTATCAGTGACAACCACTGGTTCTGCCGGATATTGACGTGCTTCAAGGGAACGCTGAAGTTCCTGAAGCCTTTTTTTCCTGATAGCTTCCAGATCGTCCATCTTACTCATCTTTGAATGATTTGTTCCATTATATTAAAAACATGATCCTGTAGTGTTCATTTTGATCAACAACGCCAATATGCCACTTTAGGAAATAAAGTTTTGCATGGTTGTGCTAATATCGCACACAACAAATCCGATCATCCTGAACATGTAGCATATATGTGAACAGAAGCGAGAATATAAGTAAGAGGGAAGCAAACACAGGCATATATCCCTGTTCCTATATATTTTAGAACATATAAGATGGTCAATGATATGAACACCTGGACGATCGAGAGACTGCTGGGCCTGGAACCCTATGAGTTCGAGGAGTTGCTTGGCCATTTATTCATAAAGATGGGATACAGAGCAGAAGTCACCCAGAGGTCAAGGGATATGGGAGTGGACATCAATATCTCCATTGAGAACTTTGGCCTGTCCCATACATGGATCGTACAGGCTAAACGCTATGTTGAGCCGGTGGGTGTTAAAGAGATCAGGGAATACAGCAGCCTGCGCTACAGGGATAATGTTGACGGAGTTATCATAGCCACTACCTCGGGTTTTACGAAGGAAGCTCAAAAAGAAGCCCTGGGCCATAATGTGAAACTGCTTGATGGTCCGTTGCTTGTGAAGATGCTGGAGCACTACATGCCCGAAGATCCTGACAGAAGTATACACCAGCATGCTCTCTCTGAAAACAGAGAAACATGGAACATTGAAGGTACTGTTCTCAAACAGGGGGAAAAGACCCTTGGAGAGACAGAGGTCTTCTTTAGGGGTGAAAGGGTCTTGATGGCCTGTACCAACAGGCGCATCTTTCTGATAAAAAATACAAACTCTCTCCTCTCTAAAAAAAGAGAGGTGCTTAACTCGATCGAGGTAAAAGACCTGCTGGGATGGGCACATGAAACACCTTCACTGTATCTGATCATGGGGGGCAGACAGATAACGGTGCTGAGCATGCGGGCCAGGAAACCGGAAAATGCAACGGAGATGCTGGAATGCCTGCAGCAGGAATACATACGGGGGGAGCATTTGCTGAAGTTCGAAAGAACAAAAGATGAGTTTATAATACTCACTAACAAAAGAATAGCAAAAATTCATTTTTCAGGCGGTTCAGACGAAATAAGCCTGAAAAACATACTGGGCACTGAGCTAAAGGGCGGCGGCCTTTTGAGCCGAAGTAAACTCCTCCTTATAGGAAATATGAAGGAGAATACCCTTTCTGAAATTGATTGCGCAGATCTGGCATCGTGGAAGGAAGCTATAGAAGCAGCTATAAGAGTGAGTTGAATTTAGAAGAAACAAATCTGAGATCAAAGTGTTGATGTTCGTACTACAGGGAACCCGGCTATGACTGCATCATTGCGAATAAAGACAGTTAAGATCGCTTATTTTTCCGGTACAGGAAGCACGGCCAGGGTTGCTGGTGCCTTTGAGAACGAACTGAACCGACGCGGGTTATCTGTTATAAGGTCCGAGATCCGAGGAGATGACCTTCCATCGGATGAGAAAGAAGATCTGTTGATATTGCTATTTGCTGTGCATGCGTTCAATGCTCCGCGGATCGTATATCAGTGGATCGACGGTCTTTCCGGTGCCAGACAGATCCCTGTGGCAGTCATTTCCGTTTCCGGGGGAGGGGAGATCTCACCAAATACGGCATGCCGCTTAAGTTCCATACGCAGGCTGGAAAAGAAGAACTACAGAGTGGTCTATGAGAAAATGATGGTCATGCCTTCGAACTGGGTCATGAGAACAGATGACGGACTGGCTATCAGGCTGCTCAGGGTCCTGCCATCGAAGGTAGAGCGTATTGTTGATGATCTGTTGCAAGGAGTTGTACGCAGGACAAAACCAAAGCTAATAGATTGTGTTTTCTCCAGGATCGGGGAAATGGAAAAAACCGGAGCAAGGTTCTTTGGAAGGAATCTGCGGGTAAACGATACCTGCAATGGCTGCGGCTGGTGTGCAAAGAACTGTCCGTCAAACAATATCACTATGCTGGATAACAAACCTGTGTTCGGAGAGGAATGTATCCTCTGTTTGAAATGCATCTACGGCTGTCCTAAACAAGCTATTGGGGCGGGAAAGCTCAGATCCATAGTCCTGAAAGAAGGATATGATCTGCAAGCTCTTGAAAAAAGAATGCAGGGCGCTCAACTGGCTCCGGTAGAGGATCTGGCGAGAGGATATATCTGGAAAGGAGTAAAGGAATATTTGCTTGAGGATTGATTTTCACGGCAATGAATACGAGTTGTTTCTTGCAGGTGTTTTTCACAATACTCTAATATTCTTTAGGGTTTGTGAGCTGGGAATAAAAAACCGCCGATGATATCAGATGCACGCACTAACATCCAGACTTCCAGTGTCCAGCTCTTCTTTGCTTGATTCGGTGAAACAATCCTTGCAGACGCTTTTTCCCTTTAAGGGCATAAGCCTATCAGTTTCCTTTTTGCAAATATCGCACTTTTGCATTATGGATCACCTTTTAATTGGATGGTCCAATATTTAAAAATCTGTTGCAGAATAGATTAGAAAAAGGTAACAGAAATGATGAATAAGTCTGAGCTTACCTATCATTTCCTCTGGCACGTATGATACTCACATCACTGCTCTGACACTCACCTTTGTCTTGAATTCATCAAGGGTTGTGTAGGAATCCAGATAATCCTGAATGTCGGATGTCTGTACAGTAACCTCATACAACTCTTCGGTTCCATCGTACATTTCTATGATGATCTTGTCCGTATAAGGTGCGGTCTCAGCTGCCGCTCCCATGATATAAAGCCATATAAGGAGCGCATCGGCATCTGACCTCACAGGTGGCTGGCCATATTTGACAAGTACCTGCTCTTCAGTTACTTCCACAGTAGCATCATCGATCCCCTGGAAAGCAAGGGATTCGTAAATTGACATGCTTGCAGCCCTGTCAACACCATAACTGTCTGATACCATTGAATCCCACTTGTCGTTAGATGAGCTGTCATCGCCTCCACCTGAGAACATGAGGAACAACAATACTATTCCTATAATTGCAATCGTTCTTTTCTTCATAGGTCGTATTCCTCCCCATTATTGTAGATTATTTTAGGATTGCTACGCTTGACCACCTGGCAGTTGTCCCATTTCCAGGGTTTCCAGCTGCTACCAGAGTCTTTTATGGCAATATCGCCAATAGGTTTCTCCCATTCATCCGTAGGTATATAATAAGTTCCGGTTTTTGTTATAACCTTCACCCATTGGTCCGGATTGATTTCATGTTCTTCTCCGTTCTCATCGGTATAGGGCAAAGAATAAGATGGACCAGAGGGAGTTTGTGTCACTTTTCCGTATGAATTTAGGAATGCATTAGGTGTGGAAGTTCCAATCGGGCCATTAGTTATCACTCCCTGCCTTGCATCGCTGTTCTTTATAGCATCATCAAGTTCTGGCATAACCATAACTACCTTTTCAGCGACTTCTAACCCGGTCTTTATAAATTCACCAGCTACCGGTATCTTGTCGGCAATTTCCTGACCACTTTTTGTAACTGCATACAGAGCTTTTGCAGTGGTACCTGATGAGCCTTTCATGTCACTTAGCTTCTTTGTGTCTTTGTAGGCACCATAGTACTTGTCCACTTCTTCTTTCATACTATTGAGCTTGTCTAGTTTCTCAAAGTTCTTTGCTATCTTTGAGTCCCCATAAGTGTCTGAAATGAAAGAGGCTGCTTCATGTCCGGTCTTTAATTTCTCCATGCTTTCCTTTCTGGTCTTGTCCAGTGCATCAAGATATATCGTGTCAGTAAGCTTGTCAGCAACTTTCTCCTTACCTTCATAGTCAGGTCCCCCTCCAACACTTACTGAACTACCTGCCTCAAAGTTGAAGTCGTTTCCAAAAACATCTTTGATTATATGCATGTTAGATTCGACTTCCTGCTCTTCGCTTGTGTCAATTTCATCAAGTTTGCCTATGCCCTCAGAACTCTCATCTCTCAGCATACCAATAATTATAGCCTGCTCCTGCATTGATCCTACGAATTCTTCGGAAAGGACATAGTTCATCTGTATGTTCTGTATATCTTCAATGTCCTGTTTGCCGATGTCCTCAACATCGATCTTACCTTCAGATTCGACAAGTCCTTCTTTTTCCAGGATATCATATGTCAGGAACAGTTCATCAATATCTATGATATCTTCTTCAGGGTTTTCATTTTCACTAAATCCATCATCTTGTTCGGTGTATTCAGAATCCTCATATTCTGCGCTGTCATATGTTAGCACTGGGATCTCTTCAGGGTTCGTGTCCTGTATGAGATCATCTTCTATGTCTGAAGCAGAAGTATCTGTAGGATCATCCGTTTTTTCTTTAGTAGTGTATTCTTCCTGTTGTTCAGAATTATCTGTCGATCCTTCACCAATAGCACCGCTTACAATGGATCTTTCCACGAGCGCATCAAAGACATTCTCTGCCACTGGCTGGATCTCTGATAGAGGGACATTATATCCATCTACTGTTACAACAGCTACAGTTCCATAGGGAGTTGGAGCAGTGAAACTGACAGTACTGCTCACTGTCCATTCAGGATTCTCACTCATAAACATCCGTTCTCCCATATTCCAGTAGCCGATGCTTTTCATTTCATCCCTGAAAACATTGGACTCAGAGAAATAGATAAGACCAAGATGCGCATCATCACTAGCATACCAAACTCCATCATTCCTTATATCCGGTTTTATCTCCCGAGAAGCATCGATTATTATTTGTTTGATCCCGTTGTAGTTATCCGGCTCCTCAAAAGCAGCACCGGGTGCTGAAAATTGGAATACGATAACAATATAAATAAATAATATATTAACTTTCATATAATACTAGGCTTATCTGATCATATAAATATGTTTTTGCTATGCAGTGACATTCTTTAAGAATTAGCTGAATAACTGCAAATACTGTGAGAAGTTAACTTCCTGAAAGATATATTACTCGTGTCAGCAAAAAGATGTCCACAAGCATCCAAGAGGCTATCAAATTCTTCCTGTAGCCACAAATCAGAAGGCTGTATGGGTGAAGCATCCTTGTTAAGCTTAATATCTTTTGCCCATTTAGGAGGCTCGTCGTTATAAAATCTCTATGATCCAGGATATTCTCAAATAATGCACTTGCATAAGGATATTATAGTCTGCTCGCCAAATGCTTGATGAGATCGAAAATACAAAATCGGTGATATCATGGCACAAGAAACGATCAACATAAATGGAATGATGTGCGGACACTGTCAGGCAACTGTGGAGAAGGCCATAAAGGCAGTGAAGGGAGTAAAAAGCGTGAAAGTTGACCTCGCAAAAAAGCAGGCAACTGTTGAATATGATGACACTGCAACTGATATCAGCAAGATCAAAAAAGCTGTTACAGATGTCGGTTATGAAGTTGTGGCCTAAGATAGCTGAAGTTCATTTTACATGAGATCCAAATTCAAAGTTTATGGCATGACCTGTATGCACTGTCACAAACGTGTGACAGAGGCAATTTCCAGGGTATCCGGGGTCAGTTCCG
Organism: uncultured Methanomethylovorans sp.; assembly: GCA_937968035.1. Taxonomy (GTDB): domain Archaea; phylum Halobacteriota; class Methanosarcinia; order Methanosarcinales; family Methanosarcinaceae; genus Methanomethylovorans. The sequence goes on along the minus strand of CALBTS010000370.1, from coordinate 210 downwards.
TGGAGGTCCAACTGGAAGATGAAAGCGCCACAGTTGAATTCGACCCGGCAATAACTGACCTTGAAACCATAAAACAGGCAGTGATGGCAGCAGGTTATGAGACCGGGGAAGAATGCGCTGTCTTTGATGAACAGCAGACATGTCCTTTACCCATACCCGATGAAGATGAAAAAGAAGATAAGGATAGAAAAAATGTCGAACCGGGTAAAC
>CALBTS010000369.1 GCA_937968035.1 uncultured Methanomethylovorans sp. | reverse complement strand
TGTGATCACCTATTAAATCCAGAGGATTATATGAGCTTCAGCTTATATAAAGAGAATCGAATATGACTTTGATCTTTCACGCCTGTCATTAATTACCCGGCTGATCTCTCTATTTGGATCTTCAGAAAAATCATACCCTTGCGGAGAACGTCGTGGGCATATCCGAAGGACTGAGTGTTTAATAGAGGAAAAGGCATTATTTAACCATAAGACAGTTGATTCTTGCCCTTTTGCCAAAATTCTTCGAATTTTGTATGTAGTTCATTTGCCAATTCTCGGTCATATATTTTGACCATGCCATAAATCTTGTCTGCAGAAAGCGGATCATTGATTTCCAATATGACCAGATCCAGGTCGATCAGTATAAACCTGTTTGGAGTATCCAGAGCCTTTACTTCCAGATGTTCCGATAGATTTTGTATTGATACTTTATCTTCTGTAGAATCATACCATTCCCTCAGAGCTTCAGAAAGCGCTGGGTTTGGATCGATCATTCTTATTCTAATTCCTTCTTTCACTAACGGAAGAAGAGTGTCATGGAACATTGAAGTAAACATATCCTTGAATTGATTTGGTTCCATTGATCTTATATTCCCTGGAACAACAACACAAATTTCACTTTTAGCTTCATGGTAAACATTTTTGATCATTTTCATGACCTCTTGGTCTCCCATTGCAGCCGACCAGAAATGTTTTTCTTTCTCCCCCTGCGTACTATAATTCGATAAAGCTTTTTTAAGATCATCTACTGTTTTTCTCAGTGTACTCAGCTCTCTTTGAATCTCATTTTCCTTTAATGTGAAATATTTTTCAAAAGCTATGCTTGCTTCTATTGCACGATATTTTTTTGGTCTAGAATGCTGGACTTCGATAAATCCGATGTTTTCCAGATTATCAAGCACTGAATAAATCTTGCCAGTTGGTATTTTTGACCTTTTCGAAAGCAGACTCGCATCTGTAAATCCTTCTTCTAAGAGAGTCAAATAGGCAGATGCCTCATACTTATTGAATCCTATATTCCTTAACAACTGTTCACATTCCGGCGTTGAACTACTTTGAGGTTTATTATGGAGTGAAAATCCCATATACAAACAACTACTTAGTTGTTTATAATTATTGTGTAGTGAAATATCCTACACAAAAAGGCATTTACAAAATATTATCAAACAATAGGGTGTCCCTCATGAAAATAAACATACGAAATATTATCATCTTTATGTTGATCCTATCGCTGATCATTGGTACGTCAATCATATCTTCTGCGAAAATCAACGGAATTGGGATAACGATCACAGAAATCACTCCACAGCCAGCAGAGCCGGGGGGTGATGTCACTCTTAAGGTACGGGTCACAAATGAAGGCATGGAAAAAATCGAAGACTTTTCAGTTAAAATGGATGTGCAATATCCTTTCTACCTGAAGAGCGAAAGTAAGAATTTAGAGAACAAAAGGACATTAAGTGTAGGCTCATCTGTAGACAATGTCTATTATATGACAGTTGATCCGGATGCAATATCTGGCATCTATCCGATAGAATTTGATATTTATCTCAACGATGTGATATTTAATTCCTCCGATAACAACGTTTATGTGCAAGTAGTTGGAAAACCGGACCTTGCAATAAAAGCCGATGTTATTGACAATATTGCTCCAGGAGATACATTTCCGCTAAAGCTCTCTGTGAATAATATTGGTACGGGCATGGCAAAGAACGTTAAGATCATTTCTGAATCTGAAAGTATATTGATCCTTGGGTCCAACATTGAACTGATCGAGAAGATAATGCCGGCAGAGACAGCACAGATAGAAAGTGGTTTTATTGCAAAGAATGATCTGAACCCCGATGCACATCAATTTCCTATAACACTTAAGTATATTGATGAACTGGGTTCAAATTATACTTCAACCTACAATATCGGGATCAATATACTTAATCGGGCAGATATTGGAATCCAGAGCATAAAGGTAAATCCAACCCAGATCACTCCCCTCGACGAAGTTCATATTACTGGGATCATTGAGAATACAGGCAATGGTGCTGCAGAGCAGGTAGTTGTAGAACTGGAAAATGAAGATACAAGCTATAAGTCTTTCATTGGACAGCTCAGAAGCGAAGATGATTCTCCTTTCTATTTTGATATAGACCCAGGTTCTGCAGGAAAGAAGGATCTTAACATAACCATAAATTACACCGATGATTTTGGCTCACATAAGATCCAGCAGTCAATACCAATGGAAGTAGAAAGGCCAAAGACCAATGTTATCCTGTCCATTGTCCTGTTGATTGTAATAGCCATACCAGTAGCTTATCTTGTATATAAGAGAAGGCGGAGTGAAAATGGAGAACAATGATCTTAAAGTAATGTTTTTTTTAGCTTACAAGAACCTCATCAAAAGCAAGATCACTTTCATGGTTATTGTTGCCGTGATGGCGATGAGTTTTCTCTCCATTACTTTCTTTGCTTCGATCATTGATGGCCTGGGATATGAATTCGAAGAAGGGATGATCCGGGGGCAAACCGGACATCTTATGATAGAACCTCAAGAAGATGAACTTTATATTTCAGGTTCAGGAGACCTTGTAAAAGACATCCGCCGAATTCCCGGGGTTGTTGGGGTTGCACGAAGACTTGATGCAAGTGCAGTAGCACGATATGAAACAATAGAAATCGGGAATCCGGTTCTCTTTATAGAACCTGAAAATGAGAAAGCTGTATCAGATTACTGGAGTAGTGTTATTGCAGGGGAATATCTTTCAAAGAAAGATACAGATGAATTACTGATAGGGGCAAATCTGGTTAAGTCCTATGCTGCAGAAGGAGACACACAAAAGAGATTTGATGTGGATGTGGGCGATAAGATCATATTGAGCTTTAGCAATGGTTTCGTAAAAGAGTACAGAATAAAGGGTATATATAAAACAGGATCACGGTTTGTTGATGACAAAATAATAATCAGCTTCGACCAGTACCAGTTGATATTTAATTCCACGGAAGATATTGCATCTAACATTCTTATAGCACTTCCTCAAAGGGGCTTGGAAGAATCCTATACAGAAAGGATCATTGATCTTGGGGTTAGTGAGCAAATAAATAAATGGCAGACAAAGATGGGAGCTGTAAATCAGTTTGTGGGAAGTCTTCAGATCACAAATCAGATAACAGGCACTATAGGACTTCTAACTGCTTTTGCAACGATATATATAATTATATTTATCAATGTCACGAACAAAAGAAAACAGATAGGTATACTTAAGGCAGTGGGCATTAAAAAGCAAATAATCCTGGGTTCGTATGTCCTGCAGTCATTGGCCTATGGAATCACCGGGGTCATAATAGGAAATATAATAATGAAACTGTTACTCTTACTTCTGTCGATACACCCACTTAGCATGCCTATCGGTCCGGTGATCCCGATCCTCACCACAGAGAGACTTATGACAACCAGTGCCACACTTATACTGGCATCGATAGTTGCTGGTTTTTTCCCGTCCAGAAAAGCAGCTGATGAAAATATACTGGATGCAATATTCGGAGGATGAAGATGGAAAGGGCGATAATCAAGACCAAGAATCTCGAAAGGTTTTATATTACAGGTGTTGTTAAGACATATGCCCTCAGAGATATAAGTGTTGAAATAAACGAGGGTGAGTTCGTTGCCATCATGGGAAAGAGCGGAAGCGGCAAGAGTACTTTGTTGCATCAACTTGGACTTCTGGATAAGCCTACAAAAGGAAGTATAACTATAGGTGGAAGCGATGTCATCAATATTTCTGAAAAAGAGAGGACCAGATTCAGACTCCACGAATTAGGTTATGTTTTTCAGTCATATAACCTGATACCAGAACTTACAGCTATTGAAAATGTCTATATCACGGCAATGGCAAGAAATCTGAAAAGAGAAGAGTATGAGAAAATGGCAGAGGAAATACTTGCTGCAGTGGGATTAGAAGACAGGATGTATCATTACCCTTCCGAGCTTTCCGGGGGACAACAGCAGAGAGTATCCATTGCAAGAGCATTGGTCAATAAACCAAAGATCCTTTTTGCAGACGAGCCAACGGCTAATCTTGATTCTGCATCTTCAGAGGATGTTATCAACCTGTTCAGGAAATTCAATAAGGAGATCGGGCAAACTATAGTAATGGTCACACATGAGAAAGATGAAGGTGAGAAGGCAGACCGGATAATCTGGGTCAAGGACGGATTGTTGGATATGGAAAAATTGGAGAATATCTAATGTCAAATATTAATATAATGGGATGGCCATTGACAAATAACCGAGCATGACATTTTTACAGAGCCTGAGATACATCATCTTTAAATAAGCAATATCCCATCCTATCATTAAGTATTAGTGAAAGGGTGAAACAATGGCCACCTCTAAAAAAATAAAAAATACGGCTGAAAAGGAAAAAGACATTACAGTTCTTACGATGGAAGAAGAGATAGATGCCTGGTGCGAACTCCCATCCCATACATCAGATCCCAAAAGCATAGCTGATGTAGAGATAGATGACTGGTGTGCCGGCTCAAAGGGATCTGCGATCCAGTCGGAAAAGAAGAAAAAGAACTGATCTTTTAGGAGATCATACTCCTTTCTTTATGGAGAACCAGAAAACGCTCCCTTTGCCAGCCGGGTTACTGGTGACACCGATGCTTCCACCGTGAAGGTCAATTATTCTTTTTGCGATGGCTAAACCCAAACCGCTTCCCTTTACCCCTCCTTTGTGAGCCCTGCTGAAACGATCAAATATCTGTTCCCTGTCATCTGCTTCCACACCTTCTCCTGAATCTGTCACAAGTATTTTCCAGTTCGTTGTCTCATCTTCTATGCCGATCAGGATCTCGCTGCCGAGAGGACTATATTTGATAGCATTGGAGAGTATGTTGGAGAACACTTCTGTAATTATAGGGTTGATCAAAGAGTTATATTCTTTTTCCAGAGGGACTTTCAATAAAATGCCCTTCACCTGTAACTGTGGCTGATAGCTATCTACTACTGACATCAACAACGGGAACAGATCAACTGTCTTAAAATCAAGTTCTTCAATGCTCTCGAACTTTGCAAGTTTTGCGGCATTATCTATCATTTCAATAAGCTTACGATTATTCTGATACATCTTCTCAAGCACTTGTTTCTTTTCGCTGTCTTCAGTAGTGTCCAGCAGAAACTCAGTGTACCCCTTCATAACAGATGCAGGGCCAAGCAGATCATGCCGGAGTATGTCGGTGAAAAGGTCCTTCATTCTAGTTAACTGCATTAGTTCTTCATTGGATTTGCGCAGCATTTCAGCCCTTTTACTTTCCGACAGGTCCCTTGCAATACTTATTACAGCTTGCTGGCCTTCATAATCAATTAGACGGCTGCTCAGTTCTACAGGGATAAGAGTACCATCTCGTGCAACGTGCACAGTCTCGGAAAACACTTCTGTACGCTTAAGAACTGCATTAATTCTTTTTTCTGTTTTTCTGGGGGACTGATGAAGCATGATCTCCCATCGCTGCATTTTGAGTAGTTCTTCCTTAGAATAACCCAGAGTATCACATAATACATTATTGACCTCCAGGAAATTTCCTTTGAGATCATTTATATATATAGCATCATTGACATTATTGAATATCGATCTAAACTTCTTTTCAGACAGTTCCAGTTTTCGTTCGTGTTCCTTACGTTCACTTATATCGAACATCTGGAAAAGTATGATTAGTAAAAGAATAAGTAAAATAAGATAGAGGCTTCCATGTCCGAACGTTTCCCACAGTTCCATATGTGTGCTCAACATGGCATCAGATGGCAAGGTTTCCAGCGCTATTTCTCTGTTATAGAGCTTTATTCTGGAAGTCGTTAGGAACCTATCTGATCGGGACAGCTCCAATTCATAAGCCTCTGAAGTGTAAACAACTTTCTGGTCATCCATTACCTGTATCAATAGCTCATTATCCAGTCTGAAGCTAGTATCCTGTGCAAAGACATCTTCACATGTAAAAATGAGCTGGAAAAAAGAATGATTCCCATACGGCACCATTAAAGAATACCCATAATTACCTGGTGTGATCTCATACGGCCTTGAAAGGTATGGCTTCTGCGTATGATCAGCAACGATCATTGCTATTTCCAATATCGAATTGTTGTCTTCATATGCAGCTGGCGAAGAATTGCTATCTTCTGGTGCTTTCAGGACCAGATCTTGCTCTGTATCAATATAATATACAGAAGAAAGGAATGCATTCCTGCGGAGCAATGGTTCGGTTTTATAAGAGAACTCATCCTGGTCCTGTGGTGGAGAACTTTTCTTAATGTCATATATTGTCAAAAGTTCACGGGTTACTTCACCAAGCTCTGAACTGAGGTTCATACTGATATGCAGGGTTTCTATCTTTGTTTTGTATTCCATGCTTGCAGTGATATCCTTTCTGTCCTCCTCTATGGAATAAGATGCAAGGGCTATGAATATGATGAGAATTAAAGCAACCATTAGAGTCCATCGGTTTCTGGCGGCAAACTCGTAGAAATGTGAACGCATCAAATATTATAATTAAGAAAGCACTATAAAACTCTATGCAAACAAAACAAATGGATGATCAAAATAAAAAAAGAGAGTAAAGATAGCTACATTTATGGTATGACAAACACCATTGCAGCCACTACTGTAGTCCATTTACCGTCTTTATCGCCTTTTGCACACTGACAAATATGAAGTGAATCAAATATATGACCGCTTGCTTTGTAAACCTGTTCTCTCTCATGCCATGCGGACTCGACGTTAAACTCAATACCGAGTGTTGTTGCCAGCATGGTTGCAGCAAGGTCCTCTGCATATTCTCCTGCAGTTATCTCATCTTCTCCGAAGGAATGATGTTCTGAAATATATCCATATTGTTCCTTTGCAGCTACCGGTATGGCAGTACCGATGGCAGCCGCCATCAGGCGATGGGGCTCATTCGTCTGATTCCTTGCAAGGACACAATGAACAATAGCCCCTGGTTTTAATTCAGGCAGACCTTCCTCCTTTTTTACGATCTTACAATTAGGAGGCAATATACTTGAAACAGATACAAGGTTATATTTCTCTATACCTGCATTCCTTAAGGCCAATTCAAAAGATGCGAGTTTGTCTTTATGAACACCAGCGCCTTTAACCATGAAAGCTTTTGTTGGTATCATACTCTTTTCAAACACAACTTGATATATTAAGGTTTTCTATTGATGCAGAAAACACATAAGGAATGTAGCTCACATCCTTGAGAATACTCCTCTGTAGATTGGATCGAAGGAAGGAAGTATCATTAGTCAGATGCGAGCTACTATATAATCTGTTCAACTTGTATTTAAGATTCTCTTTTAAAGTAACAGGATCTTTTCAATGATAGTCAATAGCTTCATTAATACCAATATCTGTATTGTCAGCAATTTATAGATCGATCATCTCCCATGAATCACCTCTTTAAGAAAAAGAGGACACTGACAATGAAAATTGCAGGTGTGAAAATGGACTGTTTAATAAAAAAAATTGGATCTACATTTTGCAATAATGATGTATTTACTTTTTCATGGAAAAATGATGAGAACTGGTCCATAGCTTCAGTTTCGGAGAATATAGAACAATTTGGATATACACCAGGTGAGTTCATATCAGGTTTTCTCACATATTCGGATATTGTCCATCCCGACGATAGGGATAAAATAAAGTATACGGTCCGGAAAATGTACAATGATAACCTGTCATGCTTTTTTCTGGAATACAGAATACTGGATAAGAAAGGCGATGTGCACTGGGTGGCACAGTTTTGTCATGGGCAATATGACGAAGAGGGTATTCTTAAATGTCTGCATGGAACGATCGTGGATATCACAGAAAGTAAGAGAAAAGAACTATGCATCGGGCAGGAGAACGATTATTTAAAAAGTGTTGTCAATAATGTACGAGAAGCGCTATTAGTACTAGATATAAATTTAAAAATAATATTTGCAAACCTTTCATTCTACAGTTTGTTCGGAACAGGACCCTCAAGAACCGAAGGTCAGTTCCTATACGATGTTGAAGACGGGCAGTGGAATATTCCTGTCTTAAGGGCCAGGATGTCAGAACTCCAGAAACATGGTACAGAGTTCAATGATCTTGAGCTAGAGCAACATTCCGGCAAAAAAGGACATCGTGTGATAAGCGTGAAATCCAAAATCATGAACACATCGGATAGCACAAATAGAATGATCTTACTTGCCATCGAAGATGTCACTGACAGAAAAAGATCTACGATGGAATTAAAGGCATCAGAGGCAAATTATTCTGTCCTTGTAGAGCATGGTAATGATGGCATAATTATAATGCAGGCGGATCTATTGAAGTTTACGAATTCCAAATTCCTGGAACTAACAGGGTATCAGAAAGAGGAAATCATCAATAGTCTATTGTTAGATCACGTTCCAATAGATTTCAGGCGTATGCTGTTAAAGAGATGCACTAAGGCACTAAGAGATGAAAGAAGCATAAAGCGTAATTATGAAGTGGACCTCTTCAAGAAAGATGGTTCTACTTTTCCGGCTGAGATCAGTCTTTCATTCATATACTATGAAAATGGACCTGCTGTGATGCTCACTGTAAGGGACATTGCAGAACGGAAAAAAGCTGAGACAGAGCTTAAAAACTCTGAAAAGAAATACTCGACCCTTGTTGAAAAGAGCAATGACGGGATCGTTATTTTGCAGGATGACCATCTCGTGTTTGCCAATAGCAAGTTTATTGAGATCACCGGATATACCCGTACAGAAGCTATTGGTAAACCATTTGCCAACTTCCTTTCAATGGAATATCGTCGCATGATCACCGGGAAGTTCAGGAGAAATCTGGAGAAAAAGCGTGAGACCGCTCATAAATATGAGATCGAACTGCTTTCAAAGAGTGGGAATAGGATCCCTGCAGAGATAAATTCATCAATAATCGAACATGAAGGCAGGCCGTCTTACATGGCCATCATCCGGGATATTACGGAGCAGAAAACAAGAGAAAAAGAACTTCTTAAGCTCATAGAGGTGCAAAAGGTCCTCGAGAACGTGATCGAAAGCAGTCCGGCAATTGTGTTTTTCTGGAAACCCGATAAGAAATGGTCAGTAGAGTTCGTATCTGAGAATATTTCCCAATTCGGATACACTGCGAAAGAATTTATATCGGGGAAGATATTTTATGAGGATATTATTCATCCATCAGATCTTCAAAAAAGGGATAATGATACTTCAAGATGTTTCCAGGAAGGTGAAAGTAACATTTCTCTTGAGTATCGTATCCTTACAAGATCTGGTGAAGTGCGCTGGATAGATGAACGATCGATCATTAAGAGAGATCCTGATGGCAGGATCGAATATCTACAGGGTATTATAGTTGATATCACTGAGCGCAAGAACGTTAATAATTTCATGCGCATAGGCGCAGAGCTCGGTACCCTTTTCACTCCCACGACCGATGTAAAAGATACCTTTCAGCAATTCATTGAACTTGTGACGCAGGTCAAAGGAATAGATTGCGGTGCATTGTATCTTGTAGATGGGTCTACAGGAGAGTTGAACCTAATTGCGCATAAAGGTCTATCGTTCAGGTTTGTGAACAGTACACGACATTATGCTGCCAATTCTCTACACTCCAGGATACTGAAGAGCGAATATCCGATCTATAAACTTTATTATGAGATAAATTCCATGACCCATGGAAAAGATCTTGATTTTGAAGGACTTGAAGCCACTGCGATACTGCCCCTCAAGTATGAAGGGAATGTTGTCGCAGTGTTCCTGCTCGCGTCACACACTGAATATGCCATTTCACAAAACACACGCAGTATACTTGAAAGTATTGCTTCTCAAGTAGGACCCTCGATTGGGCGCATAAGGGAACAGGTACATTTCCAAAACAACCTTAACAATTTACAGGAAATTTTTGACACTATAGAGGATTTTCTATATGTCCTTGATCTGAATGGCTGTATATTACATACCAATAGTTATCTGTGCAAAAATCTCGGCTATTCCCATGAAGAACTGCTTGGCTTGAACGTGCTTAATCTCCATCCTCAGAACAGAGCTATTGAGGCCGCCACTGCGCTTGCCGATATATTGGCTGGGAAAATGTCCATAGTAAGGATCCCTTTTGAATCATGTGATGGGAAACTGGTACCTGTGGAAATAAAAGCCACCCGGGGAAATTGGGACGGACATTCAGCTCTTATCTGTCTTGGCAGAGGAAGCGGCTGAAAAAAACACATGTATATAAAATTATTAGAAGGAAAGAATATGATAAATATCGACCCATCTGAGATCCTGGTCCGTTATAATGTTAAGGTTGAAAAGGAGCAAAGTCCAGAAGAAATAGCTAAGGAGTTATTTCCTGAAGACATGATGATACGATCTATCATTGAAGCTGTTTTTGAAGGTGATGAAGATGATGTTATTGATGCTTTAGAGACAGCGATACAGGCTGGCAGTGATCCTTTGTCTCTGATTGATGATGCCCTCATGCCAGGAATGGGTATCGTATCTAAGCTATATGATGAAGGTATCCTTTTTCTTCCTGATGTCATAATATCCGCACATGCCATGACCGATGGTATTGAATATTGTAAACAGATGTCCAGTGAAGTCCATGAATTCAAAGGCAGGGTTGTGTCGTTTGTTGTAGAAGGAGATATGCATGACATTGGAAAGAAGATCGTCACTGTTCTTTTACGTGCGAATGGTTATGAGGTCATAGATCTTGGCAGCGATGTGCTGGTCAGTGAAGTTATAAATGCTGTCAAAAGAGAAAAACCTATCATGCTTTCAGGTACTGCTTTGATGACCACTACCATGTATTCGTTCAAAGAGATCAATAACTTGCTACTTGAGAACAACATTCGTATTCCCTTTGTTTGTGGTGGTGGAGCTGTAAAACAGGATTTCGTGTTTGGTTATGAACTTGGGGTATATTGTGAGGAAGCAGCAGATGCACCAAAGATAGCTGATGACATCCTGAAAGGTGCTGGTGTGCAGGAACTAAGGGAGAAATTCCACAGGCATTAATAATATAATCTCAGACCTTTATGCGATGATTTTTCCCCGGTTTGTACATGATTTTATTTATTGATAATGTTTTTTCATGTTTTCTTTCCAGCTAAAGGATAAGAAAACAATATTACTCTATATTCTTTGATTTAAAGCAGTTATTTTCAACTTTATCCTCTGTTTTTTATTATGTTTTTCTTTTCAGAAAAATGCTAGTATTTATGTTTTTTGTTTCTTTTAAGTATATATAAAATAATGAAAAAAACAGATGTGATAAAAACGTAATCCGTAAGGAATGACAATACTAAACAAGTATTGATATATGCACTATATTGCAAATATGTTTTTATTTTAGTACCAGATAATGTTTCTTAATTTAATAATATAAGAGTATTCTTCTACAATAGTGTATACTCATTTGATGTTAAAGAGATGGAAGTCACAAAAACACTATCAATTGACATTGTTTTTTGATGGTTTACTTAGTTTAATTTAATACTCTTAGAAGAAAACTATATATATGAAAACAAAATAAAACAAATGTTTATATATGAAAACAAGTGTTGCATAGTCGGGTCTAAAGGACCTACTAAGGTAGATTGGATCAAGGCTTATTCAAGCCTGAAAAATAAATTGAAGGAAGTGTAGTATGTTAAAAATAGACTACAAGGATATATTAGTAAGATACAACGTAAAAATGGAAAAATCAATGACCCCGGAAGATGCTGCAGCAGAGCTTTATCCAAAGGATGCTCTTTTCCGTTCCATCGCTGAAGCTATTTTTGAAGGCGAAGAAGACGATGTGATCGCAGGTCTGGAGAAGGCCATTGCAGCCGGAAAGAGTCCAATTTCCCTCATTGATGACGCACTGATGGTCGGTATGGGTGTAGTAACAAACCTGTATGACCAGGGTATAATTTTCCTGCCAAATGTTATGATGTCTGCCGATGCAATGCTTGAAGGTATCGAGTACTGCAAGGAGAAATCTGGTGAGTCCCCTGAATCAAAAGGCAAGGTAGTTGTCCACGTGGCAGAAGGAGACGTTCATGACATAGGTAAGTCCATTGTTGCAGCACTCCTCAGAGCAAACGGCTATGAAGTTATCGACCTCGGAAGGGATGTACCAGCCGCAGAGGTCCTCGCAGCCGTCAAGGCAAACAAGCCACTCATGGTAACAGGCACTGCATTGATGACAACCACCATGTACGCATTCAAAGAGGTCAACGACCAGCTTCTTGAAGCCGGCATAAAGATACCATTCCAGTGTGGTGGCGGAGCAGTTAACCAGGACTTCGTTTCAACATACTCACTGGGTGTCTATGGTGAAGAGGCAGCAGATGCACCAAAGATGGCAGATGCTATCTTGGCCGGTGCTGGTATAGACAAGCTTAGGACAATGTTCCACAAACACTGAACGAGGTGAAAAAAATGGCAGTAAAAAGATACACACAGATGGCTTATGCAAATGCAGATGAGATGGTTTTCGGCCGTGCAAAATACCCGGTAAAGACAGGACTTGGAATTGAGCTGGGTGCAGGATGCACTATCGCTGAAGTTAACTACGCACCCAGACCAGAAGCAGGCGCTTCCAAAGAGAAGCTGGTAAACGAATACCAGAGAATTACAAGGGACATTCTCCAGAGAATGGTCCAGGTAGGGTTCCCTGCAGTAGTCCTCGAGACAGAACACGTGCAGCAGATGACCAACAACCCAACATGGGGTGGGGAGGTCGCACACGCACAGAAGACCATTATGGAAGAGTACTATGAAGAATATGGTCTGAAGTCCGCACTGAGACACACCCCCGGTGACATCAGAGAGAACAAGGACTACATGGACCTCAGAGGAAACAAGTACCCTGTGCTTATGGAGTCATTCGAGGCTGTTGCAGAAGGCGGAGCAGACTTCTTGTCCATTGAATCAATGGGTGGAAAGGAGATCTTCGACTATGCGATCCTGAGGAACGATATTGCTGGTATGCTCTACGCAATAGGTGTTCTCGGCAGCATGGATATGGAATACCTCTGGCAGGACATTGCAAAGGTCGCCCAGAAGAAGAATGTCGTTGCAGCCGGTGACACAGACTGTGCACAGGCGAACACTGCAATGTTCATTGCAGGCGGACTGCTTGACAAGAACCTGGCACACACCCTTGCGATCATTGCCAGGAGCCTGGCAGGAGCAAGGACGCTCTCCGGATATGAAGCCGGTGCAGTAGGCCCAGGAAAGGACTGCGGATACGAGAACATCTTCGTAAAGGCGATCACTGGTATGCCAATGGCCTTTGAAGGTAAGACCTCCACCTGTGCACATTCCGATGTAATGGGTAACCTCATCATGCAGTGCTGTGACCTGTGGTCCAACGAATCCGTCGAATATCACTCCGAATTCGGTGGAACTACGGTCCAGTGCTGGTCCGAGACCCTCAGCTACGACTGCGCACTGATGAACGTTGCACTCAAATCCGGAAACGAGAAGCTCCTCAGGGACCTGCTTGTAGCGTCTGACAAGTACAGGGATCCACAGTCCTACATCCTTGCATACGACAACGCATACAAGATAGGCCAGGCAATCGTAAAGGACGGTAACAACCTGTACCTCCGTGCAAAGAACGCTGCTGTGGAATGCTGCAACCTGCTGACCTCTGCACAGGGTCTTGAGATGACCAGGTTCGAGATCAATGCATTGCAGAAGGCAAAGGGTGAACTGGAAGCACTCACTGCAGATGCAGACAAGTTCATGAGCGACTGCATGAGCAAGTACAAGGCCGAAATAAAGGTCTTCAGGCCAGAGAACTACGGCCTCTAAATACCTTATGTAAGGGTTTCACTTCAAACCCTTACTCTTTATTTCCAAAAACAAAAAACCAACTTCCCGAATCTTCACTATTACACAAAGGCTTGCAGGAAAACTTGTTTGGGGTCTATGGTCTGATCAGTTTTACCTCCTTCTTCTGATCAATCTACTAAACGGTCAAGTTTCTGCAAGCCCTTTCTCCATAAAGGTTCAAACCATCTGTACACACTTTCATTACATCCCATTTATTTGACCGGTATTTCGAAAGCAAAAGTAGATCCTTT
>CALBTS010000368.1 GCA_937968035.1 uncultured Methanomethylovorans sp. | reverse complement strand
GATCGTATTCGGTGACTGGAGTTCAGACGTGTGCTCTTCCGATCTGCCGAAGCGCCTCCGCTTTATCCAGAGCCTCATCAATATCCTGCGCCATCTTATCGCACACCGAAAGGCGCGTTTCTATCTCCTCAACGATGGCGTGTTGTTCGGGGATGGAACAGAGGGGGAAATAAATAGATGATAAAATTGTCTGATTCAAAAATGCCCTTGTAGAACCTTTACAGACTTCTTTTACTTGTTCTCTAACAATTCCACCTTGAAATAGGTATACAAAATAGTTAGGTGAAACGACATCAAGATTAAGTCTGACTCTTATAAGATTTGTAGATATAATCCCACTATTAATCTTTTCAGGGATATAGCATATTTCTCCAACTGTGCCAGATCTTGAAATTATAATATCGTATGGCTTGACACTGAACGCTTGTAGTTCTCTAGCCTTTTCTTCTGTGATGAAAATCTTGTTTGGCATCCTAAAAACGCCTTCACCAATATTTTCTATTCCATACACAGGGATACCAGACTTCTGGTGTTCGTATTTTTTCAAAGCAGTTCCAAATGGTCCTGTTGTCATTCCCTTATTGTTGTCAGATAAGATATAATCTACTTTCACCCATCTCCATCCCTCCGGCAGCCCCGGCAATTCCGCAATTTCACCTTCGGTGAGGGGTTTTACAGGCTTCACTTTCTTGCCGGAAGCCTTTGCAGCTTCTTCCCTCTCTTTGCGTATCTGCTCAAGCAAATCCCGGGCATCCGGCAGATCGGTCTGCTGCTCCCGCCATTTTCTGGTAAGTTCGCCCTCGAACGCTTTCTTCAGCACCGCCTGCCTGTACACTTTAAGCTGCTCCTGTGCCAGTCTGAGATTGGCGATACCGTTATCGAGGTCGCTGAAGAGCTGCTCGAGTTTGGAGACAATGGCGCGCTGTTCGGGGAGGGGTGGGATTAAAATTATTGACTCTTGAAATTTTGCTTTTGTTATATGGGCCAGACCTGCTGTTCCATGAGCACTTCTGACGTATCTCTTTACGTTGTTATTAAGAAAATACATTAAGTACAATTTATCTATTAAGTTCTCCTCGATATCGATTTTAAAGATATGTTGATTCAAAACACCTATATCTCTGCGCCATATATGAGCACCAAAAGATGTGTCTGGAGTACCAGACCATGCAAAAAGTAGCTGTCCATTTTCAACTAAGTATTTACTATCAACATCAAAATTACAGTAATTGTATTGAGTATCGGGATTATTTAGATTTTGTATTCTGATTATTGGTTTACCAGAAGTAGACCATTCAGTCGGCTTAAAAGCACGTCCGTTAATCAATTCACAAACGTCTTTTATTTTTGCCTTTCTCCATCCATGCGGTAGTTTTATCAATGGATCCTCAAACAAAAATCAGCACCTCGTAGGAAAGCACTATTCATAATTCCATATAGAGAACCTTCACATCATTCATCATAATTTCGACAATATCTATAGAGATAAAGATTATTTATTATGGACTTTACTGTTTCTGATAATCAACAACACTAATTTCTCTATGAATACTTATCTGAACATTCGAGGCTTATTATTACACTTATATTACATTAACTGAATTATCCACGGAAGTTAAATCGTGCATATTGAAGTCTCAAATACTTTCACTCCACATCCATCAAGTTTAATACAAGTAAGAATATGTTTTGTAATATACGAAAGAATAAGATTAATTAGCGAATCTTCCGGAGTAACAAAAGTGAATACAGAACATATTTTCATAAGTCATTCATGGACATATGACAATCAATACAGAAACTTGACTGCTATACTTGATAATAGAAAATATTTTAGTTACAAAGATTATTCCGTACCAAAAGATGATCCTATTCACACAAATGGTTCTGACCAAGAGCTTTATGAAGCAATTGAAAGAAAAATTCGTTGTTGTGGTTCCGTGATAATATTGGCTGGAGTGTATTCAACTCATAGTAAGTGGATTAACAAGGAAATAGAAATTGCTAAAAAATTAGGTAAACCAATAATAGATCGGAAGAGCGTCGTGTAGGGAAAGAGTGTAGATCTCGGTG
>CALBTS010000367.1 GCA_937968035.1 uncultured Methanomethylovorans sp. | reverse complement strand
AGATCATTTACACCAAGCCCAAGAATAAATTTATGACATCTCACATGGCCCGCCGCTCCTGCGTGACCATTCTACTTCAAAGAGGTGTTCCGGCTACCACCGTCATGAAATTAACCGGGCATAAGGATTTAAAGACTTTGATGAGATACGAAAATACAAGTGAAGGTGCTTTGGCTGAAGCACTGAAGACTATTTAATAGATTAAAATCCGATGGCACAAAGTCTCTTCTTCCTACTTCATAATTGTCTCGAATTTGTCGAAACAGACAAAAATGAAACCTAAACTAACCCTTTGAGCTATGGGAAGACACTTAAATTACTATTTGATCATTGAGCAATTGGTTACTCTTAAAAATGAGTTTCATAGGATCACCGATGAGAAATATCAACCTGTGATTGGCATATTAAGAAATCTTGAAGTATATCATAGATCTGACAATGAACATTTGCCAAATCACAAACTGCTGGCCACGAAACTGAATTATACCCAAAGTAAAATGAACTCTCTTCTTAAGGGCCTTCTTCATGAGTTAATTCAGGATTTTAATGTGAGTCCGTTTAAGGTTGAGAACGTAGTACATCAGGTCTTAATTTACATCCCCTGGGATGAAAGGCAGTCCTTCAAGAACAAGGAGTTTGCGAAAGAGGTTAGTACTCAATCAAGTTATATAGAAATGGAACTTCCTGTCACTCCAAGATTAGGTGAAGAAATTGAGATCCCAATTTTGCAGGAAACAGGCAACTTTTATAGTGGTTATATTCATAGGATCAAGCATAGGATAAATGGACAGACTCAGGAAATAACCTATTTCATCCATCCTTGGGATAATTATTACTGCAACTGGATGAAAATGGAACAGGAATATGCGAGACGACATCAATAAAAAGCGAGGATTAATAATCATTATTTCTTGTCATTACCTCATACACCAAATACCCAAATAGCTATAAAACCATCGTTTGAGCTTACATTATCAATCCTTTCCCATATTGCTCCATAAAATATTGATCATTAAAAAATGATCTGTTGATAAACAGCCTGATCCGGTATACCCAATAGTTTTTGACAATTGATTACTTTTGTATTAATTTGATGCACGTTCTGAAATTGCCTCCACCATGTCACAGTCAAGTTATCTTAAAGATATT
>CALBTS010000366.1 GCA_937968035.1 uncultured Methanomethylovorans sp. | reverse complement strand
GCTTTGAGTTATCGCCGGAGTACATCTGGGTGCTCCACATGTTGTCATAACCTTTTCCATTGTCCGTACTCAGGGAAGCCACGCGTCCCAGCCCATATCTCCACACAGTGAGCACAGGTTTGCCTGCGGAAGTAAGGATCAGCCTGTCAGCACCCGGCTTTGGAGTTACGTCATTGTAACCTGTGATGTTGCCTGAAATATTCACATTCCTGGTGATGAAGTGTGTGGGATTGTATTTTATAAGAGCAAATGCGCTATGATCCACTGATTCATTGGTATCCGGCTGTTCCAGCTCATCGAAGACAATGTTTACCCTTTCTCCCTGTTGGATCTGGAAATAAATGCCATTTACTGCCTGCATCAAGCTCTCTCCATATATTAACCGTGTTTTGGGGTCCCTGTACATGGTTGCAGAACTAAATACGTGGACAAAATACAGTTTTACATTCTGTTCAGTTAGCTTTTTCGCGACTTCAAGACTTTGAGTGTAATAATCAGCGATACCTCCATCAGAGACAATAATGACATCCAGTTCACCAGTACCGCTTTTTAACCATTCGTCAGCAATGGACAAACCACTGTCCAACGATGTCTGACTGGTTAAACTGGGAGTCAATGCTAAAATTTGGGATTCAAGTCGTTCTATATTTGAGGGTACACCAAAATATACCAGACCATCAGAAACATCAGTGGCTTCCGTACCGAAAGCAATAACACCTACATTTGCACTCCGAAGACCCTCATTTCGTAATATTGATATGGCATTTGCTTTGATCTCATCGCCTATTGGATTCCCCTGTACTCCAACAGAATCTTCAGTTGCAGCTGTTGATTCATTGATGGTACTTGAAGAAACATCGATCACCAATACCACATTCCTGCCGCCTTTCCATTCGGTGGCTTTGGAATATACGGGCAATAACCCTTCAAGGGATGAATTCAGATAATTCCCATAGTCATAGGAACTGTCCCCTCCCACCACGTACAGGCCGTTGCCAGAGCTAACATAATCTTTCAGGGTCTGTACGTCTGATCCGGATAGAGCATTGATGTTCCTGTTGTCCAGAACTATGGCCTTTTTATTGTCCAGATCAGTTAGCTGCTCATTAGTTGAGGTATCATACAGCTTAAGCAGTACATTAGCCATAGGTGAACTGGTATCATCGGTAATGAACTGTATCTTCGGTTTTGGCACGACATACACGGTCTTATAGAAAATGTTATTGATAGGCTGGATGTCCTCCCCTGCAGCTGTAACACTGGCAGTGATCTTATGGGCACCCAGGGAATCAAAGGTGTGCGTTACAAGTATTTCCCTCTGATCGCCCTCCTGATTATATGTCTTGCTGGGGTCCGGTAACAGCTTATCATCCACATACACCTCTATATCGTAGCTGATGGGAGCATTTCCAGCCTGCTGGACGATCATCTCGAACACGTATTCATTGTTCTGAACTGCTGTCTTCTCACCGTTTATGTGCAGGCTGACATCATTTACTTTCAATTCAGGGGTCACAGAGTAAACCGTGGTGCCTGTCTCCCTTGCAAATTCCAGGGCTTCTTCCAGACCCTGACCCTTGTTACTGTTGCCGTCGGAGACGAGAACTATCTGATTGTCCCCGCGGGCGTATTGCACAATGGCATCGCCCAGAGCTGTGCTCTCACCTGTAAGCTTCACAACGTTGGTGGGTGTGTTCGCTGCCAGGGATTCATAGAGGTCTGTCATGGTTTCCTGCTCGAAAAGCTCCATGCTTGAGGTTTCATCCGATATCAGCACTATATCAGGAGTTTCACTGCTTGATATCTTGCTCACCACATTGTAGGGAGATGCAAGAGCAATGACCAGCAATGCAAGTACGATCATCCGGGATATGATGAGACCTTTTTTGGCGCCTTTATGGATCAGATAGATGCCCGCTGCCAGTACCGGCACCATAAGCCACAGCATCTCCGGCTGCTGCAGGTTCAGCATCACAGCTCACCTCTCTTTTTGATAATATAAAGCTCCAGGATGACCAGAAGCAGTACCAATGCTATCATTATAGTGTCCAGGTAATTCTTAGATTCGTATGTTGTCGCCCTCACAACAGAAGGCTCATCCTTTGAGGAGGCTCTTTCCATGACATCAGTAGCATCAATGGTGGTATCAGATTCCTTATCGTTGTACAGGTTAACAGCAATGGTCCTGCCTGCCACTTCATATAGACCGGCGCTGCTGTAAAGCACTCTCTTTGTGTTCTCCGTTCCATCAGGAGTGGTTATTTGCTGTTCTTTTGCCAGGGTTGACACAGCTCCTGTTTTCAGATTATATTCGGAAATATCTCCTGAACCACCCAGCCACCCAACGAGCTTGAACCAGAATACAGGGAAATCAGGCAGATTGTGGAAGTTGTTCCAGGCCCCTTCTCCAAGCTGGTCACTGAACCCTACGTAGACAACCGTGCCTTCGCCAACCGTTCCAAAAGCCAGCATCGGAGTGCCTTTATCTGCTACAACTAGACTTGTAGTTCCCAACCTGGGAGTCGCATTCAGGTACTTATACACTGCTATCTCATCCAGGGCCAGATCATCAGTAAGCCTTGTGGACTGGTTCACCTTCATCTGCAGACCCCTTTCGGTCTCTATTATATTGGATGTTCTGACAGGCAGCAGTTTCTGCAGTTCCAGGTCTGCACCCTGTGCAGCAAGACTATCACTTGCGATGAATATGACCTTACCTCCGCCGTTAATGTACGATGAGAGCAACGATATCTCCCCGGATGAGTGGGACTGGTTGGCTTTGGCAACTACGACCACACTGAACCGTGCCAGGTCCTGTGGCACTCCTGTGGCTAACGTTGTCTGAATGCCCGGCATAAGGGACACTGAGGTCATAGATGGCAACAAGGACTGGTCAGATACGAACAGGACACGCTTGTTCGAGACCCTGGGTACTGATACATAGGCAGTATTATCCGCAGGCAAACTGTCATCCCTGTTTATTTTGATAGTGGTGATACCTGTACTCATGTTCGTAAGCACGAACTGTTGTGTGGACTTCGCTTTTACCGGCAGGTCGATGTTCTTGGTCACACTTTCACCGTCAGTGGTGGTGATCTCCACCGGCACGTTCTGGTCACTGCTGCCATAGTTCTTTAAAACACAATTATAGGTGTAGCCACTCTGCGTGGTTTCAAGCCTGCCCTGGATGATACCTATGTTATCTGCGGTATTGCCGATCTGCACGAATTCCACTTTAAGGCCGTATGATTCCGCCAGGTTCTTTGCAGAAACAGGATCTTCACCTTCCCAGTTTGTGAAATCCGAGATCACTATAAGCCTTCCACCGCCCTGGGACAGCATTCTCATACCCGTGCCCATGGCAGCAGAGATATCTGCTACTGTTGCACCAGGTTTAAGAGATGAGATAGTTGCCTGTGCGGTGGTTGCGTCCTGGCCTTCAAGCAATGTCACAGGAATATTGTGGGCAAGCACTATGCTGTTCTTCTTGCTGACATAATCCTCTGCCTCATTAATGGCTTCCTGGAACCTGTTCTCGGTCTGCATGCTGGCAGACATATCCATCACCAGTACCGTATGCTCATCGCTCAGGGGTTCGTTCGTAATGATGTAAGGCGCAGCAGCCGCCAGGGCTAACAGAATGAGCACCAGTAGCTGTATAAGGAACAAAGGGTCTTTGATAAGTTTTGTGATGGAAGTGAAGAAGCGCTTTTTTTCTTCCACCTGCATGAGGAACATCACTGATGGTATTCTCACCATAAGAGGTTTTGGCCTAAGAAGGTAGAGAATGATAAGAGGAATGACGCTTGCCAGAGCCAGCAGAGCCAGGGGTGTCTCAAAGGCCATATCAGTGTCTCCTGTCTATGGTATAAAGGAAAGCTTCAAAGATGGGCACATCCGTAGTGAAAGCGTAATATTCCGCTCCCACATGGTAGCATGTATCCTTAATGCTGTTCATATGCTCCATCAATTTGCGCTGATAGTTTTCTTTGAAGCTGTCGCTTACGTAGGTTTTAAGGTCCTTCTCTGTTTCCAGGTCCATGAACTTTGTATGGCCGTGCACCTGAAGCTGGGCTTCTGTCCTGTCCAGCACCTGTACAAGGATAAGGTCATGGTCAGAGAAACGATATATAGCTGACCTGATAGAATCCAGGCTATCCATGAAATCCGATATGATTATCACAAGCGACCGGGAATGGATCGCGCGGCTGTATCTGACGATACATTCATGTATGTCTGTCTTACCCTGCAGCTTTGTGGTCTCAAGTCTTTCAAGTGTCTGAAAGAGGTATTTCTTTCCTCTGCGCGGCTCAGATATATCCACATCTTCAGAAAAGGTGGAAATGGCGAACTTGTCGTTGTCCTTTGTGACCATATATGCAAAGCCCATGGCAAGCATCAGGCCATATTCGAATTTGGTGGTATCTTTATCAGGATAGTCCATGCTCTTGCTGGCATCCAGCAGTATATGTGCCGTGAGGGATTTATCCTCCTCGAACTGCCGCACATACAATTTTTCTGATCTGGCATAGACCTTCCAGTCAATGGACCTGGGCTCGTCCCCAGGATAGTATTCCCTGAACCCTACGGTATCTATACCTTTACCGCTGTTGATAGAACGACGGCTGCCGGCATATACGCTGGACACTCTTTTGTTCACCATGAAAGAGAAACGGTCAAGCTGCCGGAAAAAATCCGCATTTATAGTGTGTTTGCCGGGGTTCATGTCCTGCCTGATTTTTATTTGACCTGTGCAAGTATTCCCTTGATCATCTGGTCTGCAGTGATACCACGCCTCTCCGATTCGAAAGAAAGCCCGATCCTATGGCGAAGTATCGGATAGGCCATTGCCTCTATATCCTCTTCGCTGACATAATTCCTGCCTTTGATCAGAGCACGTGCCTTTGCGGTCAATATAAGACCTATAGACGCTCTGGGAGATGCACCGTATTCGATATGCTCGCTGTTCTGCCGTGTAGCCAGCACTATCTTCACAGCCCTGGACTTTAGCTGGTCGGAGATCGGCACTTCAGTAGTTAGCTTTTGCAGATCGAGCAATGTGCTCTTGTTCATAACTTTTCTGACCTGCGGAGTGTCCATTTTAGTATACCTGTCCACAATGCTGAGCTCCTGCTCGAATGTGGGGTAGTCCAGCAATATCTTCAGCAGGAACCTGTCCAGTTGTGCCTCAGGCAGCGGGAATGTACCTTCCATTTCAATGGGGTTCTGTGTAGCCAGGATAAAGAACGGCTTGTCGAGCAGGTAAGTGTCATTGGCTACAGTGATCTGTTTTTCCTGCATGGCCTCAAGCATTGCGGATTGTGTCTTGGGAGAGGCACGGTTGATCTCATCTGCCAGCACTATGTTGGCAAAGACAGGCCCTGCCTGGAACTTGAACGACTTGACACCGCCGTGTTCCTCGATAATGTTCGTTCCTGTGATATCCGCAGGCATCAGGTCCGGAGTACACTGTATCCTGCTAAAGCGCAGGTCCATGACCTTTGCTATCGTAGAAATGGTCAATGTCTTCCCAAGACCGGGATTGCTCTCCACCAAAGCATGCCCATTACAGAGCATAGCGATGATCATCTGTTCCACATATTCCTGTTGTCCCACTATGACCTTACCGATCTCGGCGAACAATGCATTGAACATCTCGCCGGCAAGCCGGTATGTCTGGGACAGATTTCCTGCGCTCATTTCACTGGAGTTCATCTCTGGTCTCCTTTACATTCATGGATCAATAGTACGATTCTGTCTGCCATTATTTTCCTGCCATTTCCTCAAAGTACTGTTTGATAATGCTTTCATAACCTTCCGGCAGTTCCTCGGAATAGATCGACGAAGATATTACACTAATTTCGTATGCATAAGACGGAAGGAAATCCTCAGGTGTGGTATTGGCCTGTTCACCCGGGGTAAAACCTGTGCCTGTGCCAGGCGGAAGTGTCAGATCGACCTGTTTTCCTTCAACGATCACAACCGATGGTTCACCTAAAAGATCTTCTGAGGACTGGTTGCCTGATTCATCCGATGTCTCTTCCATTACGGCCAGATCCGAGCCATCGCCTTCGTTTTCAGGTAACAAGGGATCTAAGAGATCTTTGAGATCCTCAGGTGTGGA
>CALBTS010000365.1 GCA_937968035.1 uncultured Methanomethylovorans sp. | reverse complement strand
ATCGTATTCGGTGACTGGAGTTCAGACGTGTGCTCTTCCGATCTTTTGATTTTAACAACTTTTTATTCGCCGTAAGAATATCGATGTCATTACAATGAAAATCGCAATCATTTGTGACGAGGATATAGTTGTTTGTTTTACAAACATCTTGTAAAATAAGATCATTGAAATCATTATTTCCAGATTTATATTCTTGTATTAATTCTGATAAATCGATATTTGCTAATTGAGAATCTGATGATACTGTTTTCGCAAGTATTTTTTCAACATTCAGAGATATTTCTTCAGAGATGGGATCAAATACAGCACTACTGTTTCTAAATGCTTTAAATTGGTTTTGTTTAAAAGGCTTTGTAGAAATCCTCAAAATTCAAGCTATTATCCAAGTCAATAGAAATTCGATATGTAACCCTTAATAATGATTGCTATCGCAGAATTTTAGCTATAGGTGCTGATTTCGATAGGTTTTCTACAGAGTCAAATTTTGAATAAATCATTATATGGTGATAAACATTAATAATATATGATATATAATGTGATATTGGCAATTAAAAGTAAAATAAATAAAGTGATGTATGTCAAACATAGCAATATCAATTTTATTGTTATTTTATTATTGTTAAAGACTTTAGGATTCATGTGTAATCTCATGCAATAATTGCTAAATATTCATGTTATACTGAACGAGATCTTCAATCATTCTTGAACCAAATAAAGAACATTGAGATAAAATCATTGACCTGCCTCCGTTAAATCATTCGAACCTTGCTTTTTTGCCTTTATATTGCAAACCAGTCATCCAATTTCAAATGGAGTGGAAGATTCCCACTCGGTATCTACGAAATGCTTGAAGATCTGAACATGCTCTTTTCCGTTGTACCATGTGGCATTGAGGCTTATTGGAACCACATCATCATTAATAGTAATAACAAGTATCCCTTTGTTGTCAATGACCAGTATTCCACCTTTAAGAGGTTGGGTTCTTTTTCCATTGCTGTACGTACGGACCTGTACTCCAGGAAACTCCTTTACAAGATCTCCCACGTGGCTCTTTTCACGTCCTGTAAGCTTCAGTTTTACACCCATAGCAATTTTCTTATGGATAGTATCCTTGATGGCATCCATTATAGGGTAAACTTCTATCACACGAGTTAGTGAAGGATAGAAGGATGCAAAAATAATCTCCTCGGTAGCAGATTCCATCATTTGCAGTATCTTATCATTGACATTCTTCACACCGTTGATATTCCATGCAGAGTTTTCTTCTGTGTGTTCCGCATTTTCACTATAGATGTTCTCAAGCTGTTCCCTGCAAAACTTGATAGCATCTTCATAGTTAGCCTTGAGTCTGTCAATAACGATATCTGGGGATAGAGCCCTATAACGCATCGGTTTTGTATTCTGGACCTCGATTATACCTCTGTCATTTAAGCGGTCTATCACACCATAAACTGCAGAACGTGGGACACCCGAAAGAGCATGGATGTCCGCTGCATTCCTGCTTCCGTACTGCGTCAGTGCAACAAGGATCTTTGCTTCATAGGACGTGAGGCCAAACAATTGAAGAGAATCTATTAATGAATTCATCATAGTACTTACGTTATTACATCCTATTTGTTATTTTCTTCATCTCTACTCCTTTTTTCTGGACCTTAAATACAGTGGTATACTGACAATACCCACCAGGACTACAGCACCTAACATAGTAGTTCCATTCAGGCTGGATTCGGACTCACCAACATTCACCGAAGCCTTGAGATCATCGGAATACTGACTTTCATCGTGTTTGTCAGTATACTTCACTTCAGTGCTGATCGCATAGGGTTTCACTGTAGCATCATCTGCCACATTAACCTCGAAAGTTGCAGTCTTTGAATCTCCGGGGTACATGTCACCAAGATATGCTTCGTCATCGCTGGTTGTGAATGGATCCACAACACTTATCCTTGCAATACAGTCGTATGCAACATCATCTCCAATGTTCGCATAGGTTATGTTGATGGTTTCCTTATCACCCTTCTGAAGACCAGATTCTGTCTTTATCACCTTGAAATATGGTTCCTCCTCTACAAAAATATCAAGGTACATTGTCTGGTTCATTTCTTCATGCCAGTAGTATGTGTCACCGTAGGGAGGAGTTACAGCAGAATCTTTTTGGTACCTGTATTTCACATTGAGTTTCAATCTGTAAGTACCAGCTTCTGCATTGTCATATACCTCTATAGGGAATTCGGCAGGTGATTCTAAGGATTTACCTGAACTAATTGAACCCAGAAGCAGGGTATCAAGTTTTATGTCTATGGGAGTATCCGGGTCTACAAGTGAAAGTGTTGCTGTTATATCCTCAGCTTTTGTAATGGCTCTGTCAGAAGCGAGTTCACTTGCCATGTAAGTCCTGGTAAGTGTCTCACCAATCTGTCCATCTCTGAAATCATCCTCAATCTCATCCTCATCGGCTTCAAGTCCTGTGATCTGACCATCGTTCATGATGTTCACGTACAGGACAGCATCTTCACCTCTCTCAAATACATCATCGCAGGCGAGGTTTGCTACTAGATGAGGGGAACCGTAAAGATCGTAGTAATCACTTGCTATTTCTGAAATAACGTCTTCATCTATGCTTGCAGACGCACTATGCATACAACTTAGCACCAAGAGTGCTATCGTGAGCATCTTTACATTTTTAAGGGATATCATACATTCACCTTGCTATATTTTGTATTTTTGTTCTCTAATTTATCTGAAGATTGGTGTTTTATTCTCCACCTATCAAGGTTTACCATGATGGGTGGCAGCACAATAACTGTGCTCAACAAGGAAAATGCAACAGCTATCACTGTAACTTTTCCAAAATCACTTATCATTGGGAACGAGGATACAATAAGGGCTGAGAAGCCAAATATGACAGTAGAACCTGATGCAATGATAGCCGGACCAACTGAAGATGCAGCCTTTTCCATTGCATCATATGGTTCCATGCCTTTTTCACGTTCCTCAAAGTAACGTTCAAGCATCAATATTGTGAATTCTGCTCCAATGCCTATTGCAAGAGCACCAAGAGTGGCAGTCAGCGGATTGTATGGCATGTCAAGGAGATACATCACTCCCCCTATCCAGCCTGTTACCATTACAATTGGTAATATTGTGGATACAGCCTTCAGCCAGTCCCTGTAGATCACAAGCATTCCCAAGAAGATAATTACCATCCCAAGATAACCCATAGTTGTCCTGCCGGATGTCAGGGCATCTATAATGGAATTTGTCATTACCTTTGAACCTGTGACAGTTACCGTAGTACCTGCTGGAGGATCATACCATTCCATGTCACTTTTGACAAGGTCAATGGCTGTTGTGATTTGCTCAGAAGGAAGGTCACTCTCAAGTTTCAGGTTTATTACAGCAAGATTGCTTCCTTCGATGTACTGATCCGTTACAACCGAGGACATGCTATCAGTGACAGAAGTAATGGTATCCTTATCTGAGGGAATCGAACCATGACTTGATTCGATCAGGGAGGCAATGCTGCTTGAACCTGTTATATAGCTATTGCTTTCTTCTTCTCTTTCAGAAAAATCTAACATCCATTGCAGCAGGTCTGGATCAAGGACATCATCTGTTCTGACAATAATGTTTATCTGATCAATTCCACCCACCACTGTTGTTAGTTTATTCAGATTCTGCAAAGCCCGCATGTCCTGTGGTACAAAATCCTTTGTCTCGGTCTGAACACCTACATGTTCATCAGCATACAATCCTCCCGCTGCAAGAACAGATGCCAGCACAATGATGATCAAAGGTCTTTTTGCAGAGAACATGGCAACATGGGAAAGTACTTTCCCAATAGCTGTTTCCTTTTGTTCTGCTTTTTTTACAGAAGCCTGTCTTGCAGGATACCTGCGTTTCTTTTTCTCTTCTCGTCTGTCAAGTAGGTATAAGATGGATACAAGAACAAACATTGAAGCAATGTAACAGAGTAGCACACCCACAAGACTCATTTTGCCGAAATCCTGTATCATAGGAACCGGGGATATTAAAAGAGCGATAAAACCCAGACATGTGGCTACAACAGCACTCCCAACAGCAGGACCAGTATGTGTGATTGTATCAATAATGGCTTCTTCGACACTCTCACCTTTTGCAAGTTCTTCTTCCACACGGTTATGGAACTGAATAGATCGGAAGAGCGTCGTGTAGGGAAAGAGTGTAGATCTCGGTGG